>JBAQFZ010000019.1:0-26428 GCA_049287525.1 Halobacteriota archaeon
GCCTATATATGGGCTACAAGTATATAAAGCTTTTAACTGCTTATGACCGAGTAAAGTTCCTTATAATGTGTGTCATTATAGATACGTGATATTGTAGCCCATAAAACTCGTAATGTCAGGTTATAAAGGAGACTAATTTCAGTAGCTAACACTTTTATTCCAAGCAGACTCCAAAAAGTAATTTGAATCCCTAATTACAATTGAAGAACATGGTCATAGCTGATCATACTCCTTATTCTAGAGGCTTTTCGTGAAACTTCAAACCAATATCAGATTTTTTCTCATTCTGATAACTATAATACCATCCAAAGAAGATAGGTTCCACTCATCCAACATATGGGGCTTCGTTATCTGCTTAAATTATCCACCGCTATTCACTAAGAGAATGCCCGTATTTTCCAAGCCTTAAAGAATGGTTGAAGCAAATTCCGGATAAAAATCTTGAACTGCTTGATGGTAGCACGTCTGAGATACATAGAGATAGCTCTGAGACCACTCAGGAAAAGTCCTACCATTCTCTTTTTGCCTCTTGGTGGGTCGCGGACGTCGCCTGTTTCTTCTTTTTTTCCCCCTCGAACACGCATAGGATATACGCGAAGGCAATCGGGATCAGGAGTGTTTCTATCCGTTTTGGATTGGTTACTCGGGTTTTCTCAAGCTCAAAAGCGTTAGTTTTCCAATCTTTGTGCATCGGCTCGATGCCAAAGCGCTGCCCGTATAATATATCAGCTCTGTCTGGTTTAGCGAGTGTTGTCGCCACAACCATCGCTTCATCGTATTCCTTGCCCCAATTCAACACGACATTCATCTTAAACGTGCTGTATCGTGTCACCAGCTGATTATAAAGAACACGGCGTGAGCCCTTAACCATTTTCTGTAACAACGTGGCAATTTTTGTTTCCGGCATCCCATCACCGTTCAAGTACATGCTCGCTTTTATCCGCAGTGTTGCATCCACACCATAAGTGTTTTTAAGCCATTCAGCCAGTTTCGGACTGGCAAACTCTCGATCCGCAACAACATGGATGGGTATGCCTGAAAGCCATTCCATCTGCTGTAATCCTTCGATAACGGGTGTTAAGACTTGTTTCCAGTGTTCAAAGGAACTATTCCCCTTTCGACCAAGAACAATCCAGAATAATGGGATAGCGCGCCCTTTGTAACTAACCGCCACTGAAAGGATGTTTACGTGTTTACGGCGTTTTTCCCAGTCCGTGCGATCCATAGTCACCACGATTTCTGGAAGCTTCGACAGGAGTGGGCGCATCAGACGGATCAGCGGCACAACTGTTATCCCAGGCGACAACTTCTTATTGGATAAGAATCGACGGGTGCGCTGTATGCACGCTATAAGACTTGCACCACCGACAGATAGAGATTCTCCCAGTCTCGTAATATGTGCTTTGTTATTCTCCAACAGGCAGACGATCAAAGAGGAAAGCATCGTTCTCAACGGCTTCGATAGATTCAAATCTATTTCTACAAATAGTTTCAACATAGTTTCCTGTAAGTAGCTATACGTTTGCATGTTGCTTGTCACCATTAAACTTTCCAATAGAAAGGTGGCATAAATAAATGTTACCTACTGAATGCTGCAGACTTCATTTATATGGCAGATGTCCCACATAATACGCAGGTTTACCTGAAATGACCCGTTGTGGGCGTACCCGACGCTAAACCTGGCAGACGTGGTCGCAAACCATCAAGGTCTCGTGTGTTATCGCCGGATAAGCCTCTGAAGGTATCCGAAGTTGCCCGCCGGGATGATACGAACTGGCGTCGCGTTCGTGTACGCGATACAGAGCTGGGCTGGGACGAACTGGAAGCACAGAAGTATTTAGCGTGGATGCACCATCTGGCGATGACCATTCTCGCCCTATGGTTCATCACACAGACAAAAGCCGAATGAAAGGCAGACACAGGGGTCCCTGAGTGGGCAACGGAAGCATAAAGCAAGCGAATTGACGAATGTTTATGATAAATTTGTCCAAGGGCAGATAGCTTGGCTTGGGCTATCTACGGAATCCCGTCATACATTGCCTATTCTTATATTCTTTGCATAGTGAATGGCTATTCTGATGCCCACGATACCAAGAATATTTTCCGCGACCAACTCAGATAGGTGAAAAAAAGGGACTATTCCTTGGATTATAGTCGTGTTATCGCAATGCCCCGGAAACACCTTTATTAAACTGGATGCTAATATGACATTGTCAAATTACTTCTCATTTCTATTCACAAGCATCAATAGGAAGGAGTACATATATAAACTTTGCGTAAATTTTGCGGAATGACTATAATTACCTTTCCATCCTAACCCAGCTCACCCCCTCCTCATCTTCCGTCACCCGCAACACGTACTCCATATAATCCTTCACCTCTTCGATATGCGTAATCAGGAATATCTGCCGGAACTTCTTCGAGAGTGCATTCAACGCCGTAATAATATTCCTCTTCCGGAGTGCGTCCTGCGAGCCGAAAATCTCGTCCAGGATAATGAAATTCGTTTGGATCTCACTTCGTTCCGATACGACCGCGGAAATCGCCAACCTCAAACATAAATTCGCTAAGTCCTCCTCTCCACCCGAAAACCTGTTTAGCTCATATTGAGTCCCCTCATCGTAAATGAACACCTCGTAATTCTCATCCAGCACCAGCTTGCTGTATTTGCCATCCGTTAACATCCTCAGCGTATCAGATGCGTAATCCGAAAGCATCGGACGTATCCTGCCCACCATATACACCTTAAAGTCATTCATTAGCTTCTCCAGCAGGTTGAGATACATTATCGCAGTCTCTTCCTTCTCTTTCTCCGCTATTAACCGTTTCTGCTCCTCTATATCCTCCTGCACATCTCCTATCTCCCTGCATACGTTCGCGAATTCGTTCCTCTGCGCCATAAGCTTCAGCTTCGTATCGTTCAATTCGTCCCGCTTACGTTCGTATCCCGCCTTCAACGCTACATACGCCATCTTATCAAACGCTAAATCCTCCACCTGTCGCTGCAATGCTGTTATGCTCTTCACGACTTCTCTTTCCTGCTCGTTTAATGTCTGAATGTCCTGCTTTACTGCCGCCATCCGTCCTATCTCTGCTCTTAACCCGACTATCTCTCGATACACCACTTCAAGACTCTTTAGTGTAGCAATAACGTCTTTGTATGCGGTTTCATCGAACTCCACATCTATAATAGGCGCCAACTCGGTCTTTATTAACTCCAGTTCCTGACTCCTGCGTTTACACTCACGCATTTCATGCGTTATCTTCACCTCTAACTCTCTCTTCCGTATAACCCGTTTCTCCACCTCTTTTAGCTCTGAACTAACTTCTTTATATGCCTGCTCCTCAAACTGAACAGCATCAAACGGTTTCAGATCTATTAATATCGCATTCAACTCGTCTCGCCATCTATTCAATTCCTTATCTTCATTCTCTATCGTTACGTCCAGCTCTCGCTTCTTAGTCACACGTTTATCCAGTTCTTTGCTATCCTTTATAAGCAAATCCGCCTCGCTCTCCTTAGAATCCAGTTCTTTTTGCTTTCTCCTGTATTCATCATAACTCAACTGAAAATTATCTCTCCTGGCTGCTATTTCATCATTTAGTTTCTGTATCAACCCTTCGTAGTGCGTTCCCAATGGTCGCTCGCACATGGGACATTCGCCTTCGGGACCCAACTCCTCTATCTGCCTCTTTTTCGCTATGCTCTCCTTTACATCCTTCTTTGTTTGTAATGCCGTGGATTTAAGTGCGCCGAGCAAGGCATGTATGCTATCCTTCTCTCTTCTTACCTCTTCTATCCGCCTCTTCACCGTCTCCAGCTGCGCCTCCACACCGTCAAAAACTTTACTCTCTTCTCGTAACCCCGCTGTCCTCTGCCCTCGTTCTTTTATTTCACGCATTGCCCGCTCTTTTATTTTTATTAACTCTACTTTTTGCTGATATTGTACTCGTATCGCATCCAGCGCGTCTTTTTGCTGCACCAGGGACTCAACCGCAGCTTCTACACCGTCAAATACTGCTATATCCGCTTTCAATCCTGTTATCTCCTCTTCCCGTCTCGTCATATCCTGCTGGGCTTTCTCCACTCGTGCCATCAACTCTTTTTTACGCCGATGTCTCTCTCGTATCGCTTCCAGTTCCTCTTTTTTCCCCCGCAACTCGAAATACTGCTCTTCTTGCTTCTCTATCGCCATAAGCCTTTCTTTCTTATTACGTAAGCCTGCAAGCTCTCTCTCTTTATCGTCCCGCCGCTTTTGCGTATTCTCTAAGTCACTTCTGCGCTCACCCAGATTATTGCTCAACGCCACGTATTTGTCGTATTTCCGCGTGGCGGTCTCCAGCTCGTATTTGGCTTCCTCCGCTTCTTTCGCCCTCACGGCCATAGCAGTTTCTATCTCTTTTATTACTGGCACAATCGCCTCTTTCGTCGTCGTCAGTTCTTCGTTCTTTAATTTCAGCACTCCGATCTTCAATCTACCTTCTTTATCCACGGTCGCCGCTTTTATACCCTCTATCTTCTTCTCTTTTCCGCGTTTGTCCTCTCTTATCGTCTGTATACTCTGTTCTATCCGTTCTATGCCGAGCATACGAAGGATGAGCATTTTACGCTCCGCAGCCTTCATTGATGATAGAGCATTCAACTCCTTCTGTCGTGCGAAGACCGAGGTGAAGAACGATTGGTAATCCATACCTATATTATCCTCTATTACTTCTGTTACCTTCTCCGCGTTGTTGGTTATGAGTGCACCATTAATCACGAGGCTGGCTTTTGGCACTAAATTCTTACCTACCATTTCTCTTACCACTTTATAGCCATCGCCGCCCAGTTCGAATTCAAGAGCTACACTGCACGTGTCATTCGGAGACGCGCCCTCGCGTTTTATCAGCTCCTTCTTCGTCCTTGCGGCGTGATGACCAAATAAGACCCAGCCTATCGCCTCTATCATGGTCGTTTTTCCCACACCGTTCAAGCCAATAATGCCTATAACACCATCCGGTAGTTCTACCGTCACGTTCTTGTATTTGCGGTAATTCCGCAGTGTTATCGTTTTTAATAGCATTTATTTATCTTTGTATATCACGTTAATATCTCTTTAGTAAAGCGTTCGTTTTTTAATGCCTTTTAACATCTGCGTTAATCAGCGTTAGTCTGTGTCAATGTTCTATCAAATAAAGCAAGGAGAGATGGACAGCAATGAAGATAGGTGTAATTGCGATACAGGGAAATGTAGCGGAGCATGTTAGAGCGTTGAGGAAGACTTTGACCGAGCGTGAAGAAACAGGCGAGGTGGTGACGATAAAGCATCGCGGAACCGTTGAGTCCTGTGATGCTATTGTAATACCCGGGGGTGAAAGCACAACCATCGGACGGTTAATGGAGCGAGAGGGTATCATTCCCGAGTTAAAGGCGTTTGCGAAAGAGGATAAACCGGTATTGGGCACATGTGCCGGGCTGGTATTGCTTGCAAAAGAAGGCGATGAGGAAGTCGTAAAGACCGGTCAGCCGCTCATCGGCTTGATGGATGTAAAAGTAAAGAGGAACGCATTTGGGAGGCAACGGGACTCTTTTGAGGTCTTCTTAAAGCTGAGTATTTTAGACGAGCCCTTTCATGCAGTCTTCATTAGAGCGCCTGCTATAACGTATGCCAGCGCAAATGTGGAGGTATTAGCGACTTTCAATGGCTATGTAGTAGCAGCTAAGCAAGCGAATATAATTGCACTTTCTTTTCATCCTGAACTTACAGAAGACCGTAGAATTCACCATTATTTCCTTGAAGTAATAAAAAGCCAATCTTTAAAAAATGGGCAGCAGGTACTTATTTAACTAACCGCAAGTACACCTCCCTCACCTGCTGCTCCGTTTCTTCGAGCGTACCTTCATTATTTATGACGATGTCTGCGAACTTCAACTTCTCGCTAAGCGGCATTTGTAATCCTATTAGCATCTTCGCCTCTTCCTCTGTTACGTCTTCGCGTGCCATCACCCTTCGTATTTGCGTCTCTTCTTTGACGTAGACTACAATCACCGTCTCAAATTCGCTCTTCAGCCCTGTCTCTATCAATAGCGGGACATCAATAACCACCAGTGGCGGGATTGGCTCTATTCTCTTTATCGCAGCTATCATATCACGGTACTGCTCTCGCACTTCCGGGTGTATTATCGCTTCTAACACCTTACGTTTATCAGAATCGTGAAACACAATCTCTCGCAGCTTATTACGGTCTATCGCCAGATTTCTCTTCAATATCTCAGTGCCAAAGACTTCCAATATCTTCCACCATGCCTTTGAACATGATCTTACAACCTCTCTACTTAGCACATCGCAGTCTATCCCGTAAGCGCCGAGAGCCATGAACTGATTAAACACGAGGCTCTTTCCACTTGCTATTCCGCCGGTTATACCCACGATTCGCATTGTTTCACGGTACACCTTCCACTTAAAGAACCTTCTTCGTGTTACCCTTCACCGAAGAATCTACGCATCGTGGGATACATCTCCATCATCTGCTCCGATGCCACATCCTCATAGTACCTGTATGCGATACTTACCGCCAGAAGTAACCCCGTGCCTGATGCCTGTCCAAGTGTGCCGAACATATTTGCAGCCACACATAGCGCACCCAGGATAGCGCCACCCATTAATGCGATTCGCGGTATGTAGCCCTCCAGCAATCGCTCAATCGTGGCGGGACCACGTCGGTGCCCCGGTATTTGCAGCCCCGAGCTATGTATCTGCGCTGCTACATCCTTGGAGCCCATACCAGCCGTATTTATCCAGAAAAGTGCGAAGATCGCACCGCCAACCGTCATAAATAGGAGGTCTACCACGAGTCGCGTGGCAATTTGCCAACCCGCAATGTTCGGATAAACGCTATGTACGAGTGAAGGGTACCAATCCCAGGGGCTATAAACCGGGCTGAAATAATACATCAAACCAGATATTGCATGTCCATATTCGTATGTCCCAAAGGTAGTAATACCACGCGACCAGAGCATCTGCCCAAAACCCTCTATGCTCATCTGTAATGCCCCTACAAGGATCATCGGGAGCACGCTAGCGTATAACAGCTTAATTGGGAACCGACCACGAGCTCCTCGTGCCATCGAATGCGCTAACGGTATCTCTAAACGAGTACTCTCAAGGTAAACGACAATAAAAAACACCAGAATGGTTGATATTAGCGCGATTAAGTGATGCTGGAACAGAAAAGTTATTCCGCCTGCCATTATCTCATACGCAGGTACATGCAGTGGCGAGCCAGGCCACAGTAGTTCAATCCATCTTGGAATCACACCTACCGCCAATCCTTCGACATGAATTGGACTTATGAGTCCGGTAATTAGTTGTTGCGAGACACCAGCGAGGATGAACAACGAAATTCCCGACCCTATTCCCCATTTCGATACTACCTCATCCATGAAGTATATGAGCATACCGCCGAGGAAGACCTGAATGAAGAGTATAAATGAGATAATCTGCAATGATACACCGAGCTGTGCTGCTGTCCCCGGGTCCGGCTTATAAAACCCCATGAGATAAATAATACTCATGAGCACAGCGAAGACGACCACGAGTAATTTCTGAATGTTCTGATAATACGCCTGGTCTCGAGGGTTGTGCAGGTCCAATTTTATTATTCCCGCGCCGACCAGAAGCTGTAAGATAATAGAAGCATCCACGATTGGCATGATACCGAGTGCAGTAAGCGAGAACCGCTCCCCGGCAAAGAGGGCACGCCACCGACCGAAGAAGTCCATTGATTCAGGAGATAGACCGAAGAGCGGTACATTGCCCAAAGCAAGGAATAGCACGAGGATGCCAACTGTCCATGCCAGCTTGGACTTGAAGTGGACATGCCAGCCCGGGCGTTCCACCATGGGGAACTTACGTAATACCTGGGATAAAGCATCTTTTAGTACTATCTCGCTCATCTATGAATATTCACACTCCGCTCGCCAGTTCTACCGTGCCACCTGCACTTTCTATTTTATCCCGCGCTGCTCTTGATATTTCATTCGCTTTGAGCATCAACTTCTTCGTTACTTCTCCCTTGCCCAGCACTTTCTGGATGCCAAGCAGGGTTACATCAATATAAATGCCACCGGTCCGCTCTTCCGCCTTTCCCTTCTCTATCAGCCCGCCCAGCATGTTCTCCAACTCACCTACGTTTATCGCTATATTAGCCTCCTGCCTCGCATGCGAGATTGCACGCTTATTATTTCCCTTTATTATGCCTTGTTTCCATGACCGCACAAAATGGTGCTCGTATGCACCCGCGCGACCCGAGCCGCCCTTGCTGCCTTTGCCTCTTCTCTTCTTTGCGGAACCGCCACCGCAGGTTCTTGTCCCTCTTATCCTCTTCACCCGCTTCTTCATCTCTATTTCTATTCCCCTTCTCTCCGCGAATAATACGCTGATAGAATATATACCTTACTTTTTATACACAACAATAGAAGTAATCATAGTTTACCGTTATAAATTGGGATTGTGAAAAATGAGAAAAATAGATATAGAGGTAGAGAATGTAGTGGCGAATGCGAGGATTGCTGATGAATTGGACCTGCAATATATAGAATCACGGTTGGAAGAAGCGGTTTTTACGAAAAAGAAGTTTCCCGGACTGGTATATAGGACACAGAATCCGAAGTCCGCGTTCCTTATCTTTCGTTCCGGGAAAGTAGTGTGCACAGGGTCAAAGACGAAAGAAGGCGTACGGACTGTGATGGACAAGCTGTCCACCGACCTTAGAAGCATAGGGATTGAAGTGAATGAGCATCCGGAGTTTAAAGTGCAGAATATCGTTGCTTCTGCCAATATAGGTAAAGAGCTAAACCTTGGAGCAATCGTCGTGGGGTTGGAGCTCGAGGGTATGGAATACGAGCCAGAGGTCTTCCCGGGCTTAGTATACCGGGTAAAAGACCCAAAGAGTGCTATACTAATCTTCAGCTCGGGCCGGCTGGTCATAACAGGCGGTAAAACGGTCGAGGAATGTGAAAAGTCAGTGGAAGTCTTACTGGATAAATTAGAAGCCTTAAAACTGATTTGATTAATGAAACGCAGCATTTGGAGTCCGGGACAGTGATTCCTAAAAACCATGCCGATGTTTGAGCCAAAGATAGTGGCTTTTTGCTGTAATTGGTGCTCTTACGCTGGTGCAGACCTTGCTGGTGTATCCCGCTATCAATATCCTCCCGCAGTGCGAATAATACGGGTAATGTGTTCAGGACGGGTGGAGCCGGTTTTCATATTCGATGCGTTCAAATACGGTGCTGACGGTGTCATCATCACTGGCTGTCACCCGGGCGAATGCCATTACATCTCCGGCAACCAGCATGCTGAGCAACGGGTAGAAAAGACGAAACGGGCTTTGGAGTATCTGGGGCTTGGCGCGGAGCGGCTCCGGCTGGAATGGATCTCCGCTTCTGAGGGTCAGCGGTTTGCCGAAGTGATGCAAGAGTTTACGAGCAGAATAAAAACGCTAGGACCTTCCCCGATTAGAACAGGAAAGGCAGGAGACGGTAAAGAAGGGAGGCATGAAGTGGAATGACCAAAGAGGAAGTTACAGTGAACCCGAATGCACTGGTCATAGGTGCGGGCGTTGCGGGAATGCAAGCGGCAATGGACATCGCGGAGATGGGGTTCCATGTATATTTAGTGGAGAAGGCACCTGCAATAGGGGGTAGGCTGGCGCGTTTTGACCGTGTGTTTCCAACGAATGAGAGCGCCATAGACATTTTGGGTCCGAAGATGGATGCGGTGGCAGGTAGTGATAAGATAGAGCTAATGTCGTATGCCGAAGTGATCGCGGTGAACGGATGCGTGGGTAGTTTTGAAGTTACGATAGAGCACAAGCCCCGATATATCAATGTAGAAAAATGTACCGGCTGTGCGCAGTGTGAGGCGAACTGCCCGGTGGCAGTGCCATACGAGTTCAACGAAGGTCTTGGTACACGAGGGGCAGTATACGTGCCTTCCCCCCGGGCAGTCCCGCTTCGCGCGGTAATAGACATGGGAAATTGTTTGAGAATAGAAGGACGGGACTGCAACGCTTGTGTAGATGCCTGTGACCATGATGCAATAGCGTTCTCACAGGAGAAGAGGCATAGTAAAGTGAATGTGGGTGTGATAATAGTCGCACCCGGGTTCGCAACATACGACCCTGAGCTGAGGCACGATTATGGCTACGGGGTATATGACAATGTTTTAACCACGATGGAATTTGAGCGGCTGCGGAGTGCATCAGGTCCGACAGAGGGGCATGTTATAAGACCTTCTGATTGTAAGGAGCCCATGCGAGTGGGATTCATCAATTGTGTCGGCTCTCGTGACATAAAGACGAATGAGTATTGCTCTGGTGGGGTATGCTGCATGGAAAATATAAAGAATGCGATTCTATTGAAGGAGGACCGGCATGAAGTTTCGTGTTACGTATTTTACATAGACATAAGAACGCCGTTCCGGGGCTATGAGGAGTTTTATAATCGCGCAAGGGAGCTTGGCGTTAGATTTGTCCGAGGAAGACCCGCGGAGGTAATAGAGACGGAGGATGGTAATCTGGTGATACGAGCAGAGGATACATTGAAAGGCGTGGTAAGGAATATAGAAGTGGATTTAGCGGTTCTTGGCACTGGTATTGTGCCGCATTTGGATATAGCGCGTTTATCGAAGCTGCTGAAGATACCAATGGCTGCGGATGGGCTATTTAAGAATTCGCATCCGGCGCTGGGACCTATGGATACTGCGGTGGATGGTGTGTTCATCGCCGGCGGTGCATCAGGTCCGAAGGACATCCCGTTTGCAGTTGCGCAGGGCAGTGGTGCAGCGGCGCGAGCTGCGAGATTACTCCTCAGAGGCAAGGTTAAATGAGGTATAATAAACCACGAGATTGTTGACCTTTTATAACTGTCTTCTATTGTTAATATACAGAGGAGCGGGGTAGGGTAGTTAGGAGATCCCGCCGGGCTCATAACCCGGAGACCGATGGTTCGAATCCATCCCCCGCTATGCCGAAGAAGACGACCGGAACCCAAACGAGAACGAGGCAAAATGATCATCACTTCCGATTTACATATTCATTCAAAGTATTCGGCTGCTACTTCGCCCCGAATGGATTTAGCCACGCTGGCTAAAGAAGCTTCGAGGAAAGGGATACAGTTGCTCGGCACCGGTGATTGTTTACACCCGAAATGGTTGAGTGCGATTCAGGAACTGGACGCAAAGGATGGGCTCTTCTACTTTAAAGATAACGAAGCAGGCACTAATTTTGTGCTCACCGTAGAGGTAGAAGACGCGAGAAGAGTACATCATTTACTCATATTGCCTTCTATCGCAAAGGTCGAGGAATTATACGAGTCGTTCTGTAAGTATTCGACTGATATTGACTCAGATGGCAGACCTACTTTGAGATTGAGCGGCGAGGAAATAGCGGAACATGCAAAGGATGTCGAAGCTCTTATAGGTCCATGCCATGCGTTTACGCCCTGGACTGCGTTATACGCATACTACAATTCGTTGCATGAATGCTATGGCGACCTGAGCGGCTATGTGTCCTTTCTGGAATTGGGATTGAGTGCGGATTCGTCTTACGCTGACCGGATAAAGGGTTTGCACACGCTCACGTTCTTGACCAATTCGGATGCGCATTCGCCATCTCCCATCCGGCTGGCGCGTGAGTTCAACCGTTTTCTAGTGCAGGATATGACTTTTGACGAGTTGAAAGCGGCGATAGCACGAGAAGGCGGTAGGAAACCGGTACTCAATGTTGGGCTGCCACCTAAAGAGGGTAAGTATAACGAAAGTGCCTGTATCCGGTGCTATAAGCATTATTCACTGCGCGAGGCGCTAATAATGAAATGGCGGTGTGCGTGTGGTGGCATGATAAAGAAAGGTGTGCGTGACCGTGTAAATGAGCTTGCTGATTGCGATGGTACACCTCCCGAGCATAGACCGCCTTATATGCACTTGATACCGCTGGCTGAGATTATAGGTCTGGCAGTGGGGAAGTCCGCGAGTTCAAAGACGGTAACGGAAATATGGGAATCGTTATTAGCTAAATTCAGCACTGAGGTTAACGTGATGGTGGATACTGCACTGGAAGAGCTCCGTGAAGTGATTCGGGATGACCGTGTGGTAGAGGCGATAAGAGCATTTAGAGCGGCTAAAATAGGTGTGATTCCGGGCGGAGGCGGTAAATACGGTATTATTGTGTTGAATCCGGAAGGAAGTGACGAAGTGGCAGAGCCCGAAAGAGCAGATAAGGGGCAACTCTCGCTCTTTGATTTTTGAGCTTATTTATGGATAGTTACTCAACAAGAAAAAGCGTAAAAAAAATGGGTTACAGTATAAACTAACTGATCTCCTGGGTCATTCCCATCACATTCAACTGGACCACACCCTCATACACCCGTTCCGCAGGTCCCACCAGATACGCACCTGCCTCTTTCAGCACCACCTCCAAATCTCCTCCTTTCGTATGCACTACAACCGGCGCACCCACGTTGTTTATACGCCCAAGCATATTTAACGCAAGCACCGCAGCCGTAGAACCCGTGCCACAGGAGAACGTCTCGCCCACACCTCGTTCATACGTCCTCACACTTATCTCATGCTCCCCCTGCAACAGCACAAAATCCACATTCGTCCTCTCCGGAAAAGCGGGATGCGATTCGATACTCTTTCCTACCGTATCAACATCCAGCCCGTCAAAGGACTCGACAATTACAATCACATGAGGATTACCCAGGCTCAAAGAAGTCAGTTTTAGCTCTCCTATCTGCTCATTCACAATAAACGGCTCGTCTACTTTATCAACCGCAGGGATTCCCATGAATACCCGGATTGAAGTTACCATTCCTGTATCGTCTACTTCTACTTCGGGCACAATCAACCCACCTAACGTCTCTACTTTCATCCTCTTAGTTCGTACTAACCCATTTTCATAGACGTATCTGGCAAAGCATCGCATCCCGTTTCCACACATCTCCGCCTCTGAACCGTCTGCATTGAATATCTGCATCCGCACGTCAAACGCACTCGTGGTAGCACGGCATATAAACAATATGCCATCAGCACCTATCGAGAAACTTCTGCGGCATAACATTCTGGCGATTCGCCCCTTCGCCTCTTCCGGTATCCACGCTTCCCGGTCGTCTATCAGTATGAAATCATTACCACAACCGTGCATCTTCGTGAATTTTACGCTGGTCATCAGTCAGTCAGTCAGTCAGTCTTCTCCTAAAACATCCATTATCTTTCGTAATTTCAACACCACACCAACTGCGGTATTCCCAAAAATTCGCACCATCGGTTCTTTACCCACCGCACCCAGGTCGAAGATGACATCCGGGACAGCATTTTTTCTAACCCCTCTCTCATCTGGTAGTAAAGCGTTTCGTTCTAAGTTTCTAACCGCCTCTTTCACACCCCAAGCCATTGTTTCTTCTCCTTCTCCCACCGGCTCTTTTGCTCGCTCGAAAGAAGCGACTACCAGTCCGGACTCTTTGCACGCTGCTGTCAATTCCGGTGTGTATTTCACGTTAATAGCACTTCTCTTCCCGCTGTCGTGCTTCATCATCGCCAATATCAGCCTTGCCACGTGACTGCTCATCCCGAAATCAACACTGCCGGCATTTATACCTTCCCTCATTGGTCGTATCCTGCCGTCCACCGCAGCCACGTCATCTTCACTTTCCGCACGCTCTATTGCCATGCCTATGTTTGTTCCCACTTCGGGTATCACGGTTTCAACACGTTTCATGGCTTTCATCATCCTGACGGCTTCCTTTACGTCCTCCAGCACGTAATACCTCTCTGCGTCTTCTCGCATTCTATACGCCTGACTCACCACTACCAACCCGGACACCACGTCACCATGCGTTATTGCATCATGCACGAATCGCTTCGCCACCGCAGCCGCAACACGTATATTCTCCCCTTTCGCCAGTTCCGCAGCTAATGCCGCCGAAAAGGAACAACCCGCTCCGTGCAATACTCGCCCCTGCCTCAGGTTTACATAACTATCATGCAGTGCCTGGAATTCACCGTCATATATCAAATCCGTCGCTTTTCTCGCACCTATCTCCCGCTCTAAGTGCCCTCCTGTTATAATCACTACCGGTGCACCCAGTGCATGTATCGTAACCGCTGCTTCCTTCGCATCCGCCACTGTTTTTATTTCCAAACCTGAAATAGCGTTCGCTTCGGGTACATTTGGCGTTATGACCTGACAGACCGGTAATAGAAGCTCAATAAGTGTGTTTACGCTATCCCGCTCCATCAGGACACCACCCGCACCTGCGTTCATCACAGGGTCTAATACAAAAGGCAGACAGTATTTTTTAAGCAGTGAGGTTACCGTTTCGGTCATCGCAGCAGAATACAACATGCCGGTTTTTGCGTAGTTCACACTCATATCGCCAATGATAGACTCAAATTGTGACTTCACAAGTTCAACGTGCAATTCTTGTTTATTTTGTACTCCCAATGAGTTCTGAGCGGTGACTGCGGTGAGCACCGATGTACCATAGACGCCAAGTGCGGAGAAGGTCTTTATATCTGCCTGTATTCCCGCGCCACCACTGCAGTCCGAGCCTCCTATGGTCATTACTCTTTTATCTGTTATTCGCATCTTTTCTTTAAAAGAGAGTAGTATTTTGTGAATAAGAAAAAGTGTTCTGCTAAATAAACAACCGTGCAAGCATGCCCCCTTTCACCTCTTTCTCACTTACGTTCCGCGCTTCCTTATTACGCTCTTTTATAGCCTCCGTCTCCATCTCCACCGCTCTACCGCCATGTTCGCTCCTTCGCACACGAATATCCACCAGAATAGGCTTTTCTATGCTCGTACTCGAAAGTAGAGCAACACCCTGCGGTATTCTCTTAATCTCCTCCTCCATCTCACTACTCATGAACTCCAGACCACGGCTCAATGCTCTTATGTCGTTTGGATTCGTTACACGCAGTATTATCTGCGTGTTACACTGAGAAATGACGTTCTTGTCCACACGTGCGGGTCGCTGCGAGATGATCAGCAGTCCAAGCCCGAACTTTCTACCTTCAGAAGCGATGGTTCGCAAAATATTAGAGCTGACGGATTTTTCAAACCCACGCTCGGGACAGAAATTGTGCGCCTCCTCGATAACAAGCATAAAAGGCGGTATCTTACCCATCTTCCTGCCTTCAAATACCTCTTTGCAGATACGATAGACGATTAATTGCTGCAACTTCGGATTCGCACCCTTCATGTCTATTATTGACGCTTTATTTACTTTCACCAGCTCTTCTATGCGTGTAGGGCTGTCGGATAAGATACCTGTCTCCCGGATTCGCTCTAAGAAGTGCACAATTCGCCACTTAGCACTACTTTTGCTCTCTGATACCTTCTTAATTATCTCTTCGACCGTATAAAACTCTTTCTCCAGCATTATCTCGTTTATACACTGGTATAAAATACCCAATTGCGCATCTGTCAGTGGGAAAAGGTCGTATAATTCACTCACGCTCATGTTTATACCGTCTATACGGAATAACTTATCAGCCACGGGATTTATCGAAAAATTGGAAGGTGTATAAATAACCACTTTGGAAGCATACCCTTTTGGTGTGATGCCATATTTCTCCATCTGTTTTCTCTCTTCTTCACTCCGGTTCTCGTATTTCAACGTAAGATATTCGCCATGGGGGTCAATAATAAGCAAAGGAACATTCTTCTCCAGCAGTTCCTCTATCAGTACGCCTGCTGTATATGACTTCCCGCTGCCCGTCTTCGCTAATATACTGCAGTGTTTCTGGATAAGTTCCTCCTTCTTCAGGTGCACCTGTATATTACTGCCATCCAGCATACCTAAATAGATGCCCCCGGATTTAAGGCCCAACGTCTCGCTGATGAACGTTTGACTGGCTTTGAAGACTTTATTATTGCGTGGGAGAGTGCACTTTGGCTGCATTAAAAAGCCTCTTTCGTCTTTATAGCCTATGATCTCCACCGTAGCGGTCTTTTTATCCACATCTACTATTGACACTACCCTGCCCAGTATCCAGCCGTCTAATTCGTTCCATACCTGTATATACTCATTTCTTCTTATCCCGCTCAGTACAGTAAAAGTGAATTGGTGCAGATCCACATCGCCAGCGATTGTTCCTACTAATTTGTACATCGTTTCGTTCTTTCTTTATATTAATCCATGATTATTTAACAAAAAGCCCGATTATATCCGATAGAATAGCACTTGCCGCTTCTATGGGTCCTGCACCCTTTCCGATGACGGTGATTTCACCGGCTAAATCCGTTTTTATGGTCGCAACGTTCAGCGTGCCGCCAACGTTAAGCGGGTCGTCTTTTGGTACCAGTCGCGGTGCAACCTCCAGTCTGCCTTCACTATCCACTTCACCTATCAATTTTATTACATAACCGGCATCATTAGCCAGCTTCAAAGCATCAGGCGTGATCTCCGAGATACCACTCACCTTCACATCCTTATACTTTGCGGTCATACCGAAGATGGCATTAGCCAGGATGACGAGTTTCACCGCAGTATCTACACCATCTACATCTTTGGAAGGGTCTGTCTCGGCAATTCCTATCTCCTGCGCTTCCTTTAACACATGTTCGTATGGTAGCTTCTCCTCTGCCATCCTTGTTAGAATATAGTTGCAGGTACCATTCAAGATGCCTTTTATGGACATTACTGCATTGCCCGCGAGATTCTCCCGCACCAGTGAAATTATCGGCATAGCACCGCCTACCGCCGCTTCAAACTTCAGCTCTTTACCGTGTTTCGCAGCGAGTTCCGTCAATCTTTGGTACTCCAGCGCGATGGGCCCCTTATTTGAGGTTACTACATGTCTGCCAGACTCCAGTGCCGTAATAATGTGCGTCAAACCTGGCTCGCCTGTTTCCACATTCGTGGGGGTCGCTTCTACCATAATCTCGTGCTCTACCTCTTTTATTACTTCCAGGCTCGTCATATCTCCCGGATTCGTCCCGGCTTTGAGTTTCCTTATCGCATCTTCGCTCAAGCCCTGTTCATCAACAATCACACCTTTCAAGTCCGCAATGCCTACTATTTTCAGGTTTATACCGTACTTCCTCGCTATCACCTCTCGTTTTCGTCTTATCACCTCTGCCACACCGCTACCTACGTACCCAAACCCGATTATCGAAATCCGTATTGTCTTTTGTTTCATATTCATATTCATATTCATCTTCATCTTCATACACACCCCAAATTAAATGGACGATATAACCATGATGTCCTTCTTCTTCGCGGTCTCCTTCAATATATTCAAAGCTTTTTTCAGTTCTTCTTTTCCGATTGCACTGAGCGTAACAGAGGCAGAGGATTTCCGCTCCACGTTAGGCATAGAAAGTGACAGTTCCACCACTTCTGCAAATCCCGTGCTGTCTATACTATCTATCAGCTTGCGTATATCCGAATGCACTATATGCCCGATTAGCAGCACGATCATGGAGTCATTCAGCCGCTCTTCCCCTATTCTTACCACGTTCACGCCTCGTTCCTTTAACCGTTCCACTAATATGTCCAGACTCTGCTCCTCTATCTCAAGTACCAGTTGAAGTGGTATTCTACCAGAAGGTGTCTTTTTATCACGGTGGTGCACTACGCTGCGAATATTACCTCCCAGGTCAGATATGGGCTGCAATGCAATGACTAACTGACCGGGTATGTCTTTCAGTTCGATGCTCATGGATATTTTCATGATGATCCCTCTCTTTTGTTTAAGTTTAATATTGACGGGGGTAAATAAAAATAAGGTAATTATGTGTTGGAGCGATTATCTATCATAGAGATGGATTTTGGTGGATATTATGGAACCGATGTCACAAACAAGATTGAACAGTCCAAAGAGCCGTGTGTTACGCCATGAGGACATTCATTCCAATTCCAACTTGATCGCAGGTATCCAATCGTAATATCTCTTACCGTTTGAGTCTGTGAATTCAGTGCAGTTTATCCAGCCGTATGCAGTTAGCAGTGCAGCCGTGTGGTGAATCTGCGGATACGAACTTGTTCGTATTTCATAGTAATATATATTCTTAGCGAATAGCGTGAAAGAGTCATTAAAGGTTACGTTATGCCAGTCATCTTTATAGCCCTTCCAATAACCTTCTTCACCGCTCCACGTATCGTTCCATATTCTTGCGTATTCGGTATGCCCGCCAGTGCCTGCGCATGAATATGTATAAAGTTTATAACCAGTAATCGTCTGGTTTAGCTGGATTGTGCCTGTGTGAGTGCCATAAATGCTTGGATATGGATTGATTGGCGAACCGGTGTCAAATTCAGACGGTATCGTTACTGCCGGTGTGACTGTTATTCGATTCAAATCACCAGCAGAGTATGATTCCCCGTAAGAATAAGAATCAACGTTTGTTGACATTGTATAGATTTGCGACGAACTCACAGAAGACGCTTTAACAGTCCAGGTTACGGTTTTACTCTCACCAGCGTTGATGATTCCTAGATTGTGTGGATTCGCACCGGAAACGATAGTAAAACCTGATGAATGATTCAGCGTTGCATTAACACCATGAACTTTTATATCGCCCCTATTTGTTACTGTTAACGAAGCAGAGAAGGATGAGCCGCTGCTTACAAAGTTAGGAATAGAAAGATTAGCGCTTAATTCCGGCGGTGCTACTTCAGAGAAATTACCTTCTGTTGCCAGTGCGCACTCTTCGGATTCTATACCAGCAGGGTAGCAGTAAGGTTCTATCTTTATGATAGCTGATGAATAATAAGCATTGGATTTCACCTGTTCTACGTTATTTTTAGATGATAATGAGCTATCTATTTCCATGTTATCCGCTTCATTAAACAGGTATAAGTCCAAATCGCTCAGGTCAGGGTATTGCGTTGGGTGGTGTGCATCGTTATATATTACATCTCGGTTCCAGACCAGTGTTGCTCTATCGCCCTCATTTACGGGTCCTTTATAGAATTTCTCCACCTTGCCTTCCGGTTTTGCTTTTAATGAGTCCACGTGTACATCATCCCGGTGGATATATGCGTTTCGTAAGTCCACATAACCAAATCCGTATGTATTATCAGGACCTGCGGCTCCTTTATCCTCCGCGGTATTGAGCAGTAACGCTTTTATCGCTTTTGTATCCCATTTTACACCTTTATAATCCAATATTAAAAGTACGCTTCCTGTTACATGCGGTGCTGCAAAACTTGTCCCTGAGCCGGAAACAAAGTTATCTTGCGTCTCCCACTCGTTATTACAGGACATTATTCCAACTCCGGGTGCTACGACATCAGGCTTTGTTCTACCATCTTTAGTGGGTCCTCTGCTGCTCCTTTCACTTATAGAATCATCATTACGACTCACGGTCTCCTTATCGTCAATAGAACCAACCGTTATCACGTTATATGCAGAGCCGGGTTCACCAATAGTTTTAGAATACGGACCACTGTTCCCCGCAACGGTGATCACCGGCGTATTTAAGTTAAAAACAACCGCATCCATGTAATGGCAAAGGCCGACATCTCCATCTGCACCCGGATTCCCTCCATAGCTGTAACTTATAACGTCTGCATCGTCATCAGAACAATGAAATATAGCCCAGTCTATCGCTTCCATACTATCGCTCAGCGCTATGTATCCCCTGCCATCAGTACCTAAATAACTAGCTTTTGCGCTTATTAATTTATCCAGCCCGTATGCAACTCCTTTGTACCCCGGATCCTCACTCGCTATGATACCCGCGCAGAACGTCCCGTGCCCCAGGAGATCATTAGGATTGGACGGGTCATCATCGTAGTCTGACTCGTATTTAGCAGTCCTATGGAAAACCTTTGCGGAATCTACGGTGAGTGCGGGATGTGAGTCATCTATACCCGTGTCAACAACCGCGACGTCCCATATTCCGCCCCGGTACCCCTGATCCCACCAGAAATCAGCACCGATTGCTTTTGTGCTTATATTAAGTGTTGCGTTGAGCACCTTATCATAATAGACCATAGCAATGGACGGGTATGCAACCAGCTCATCGAGATAGGAAACCGGCACGTCTGCCGTTATCGAATTGTATATTATCCCCTTATATTTAATTCGGCAGCCATTACGCTCCAGTTCATAAATGATGGGCGCCTGTATCACCTCAACCTCCGGCTCAGCAGATGCGAGAATTTCCTGTCGCATCTGCGTCGCTTTCCATTCGAGTTTTATCCCCGTTTCGTTCAGCACTCGCTTCTCTTCCGTAGTAAGCAGCGCTTGCTCTGCGTTGACTATCGCGGACAAATTCATTGCGTGTAATTCTTCTTCTCTAAGTAACGGCTTTATCCTTCCATATACCTTCTTTGCCTGTGCTGTGATATTTTTGAGTTCAGGCTCATAAAACTCGTTAACTTTTATACTTATGTCATGCGCAGGTTGCTGTGCAAAAACGAGGATGACCGGAACGGTTTTAGTTCGTTCTTCGCTCTTTGCAATCGCTCTCAGGTCTTCGTCTAATTTTAGCAGATTCGCGTCTATTGATAACTCTGTCAGCTCATGGTCAAATAGTTCGTGTTTGGTACGATAAACGTTGCCGCTTTTGTCTCTGTACTGTATCGTTTCCGCCGGAATATTTTTGACGAGTTCGTATTCTCTTCCACTGATATGGCTCCTAAAGGTCTCGTGATTTTGATCTGCGACGACATTTATATCCAACATATCAGTGGATGTGCCTATAACAGGTATTGCTGCAACTGTAAATAGTATTACTATCGCAAGCACTATTACCCATGATTTCTTCATTTTACGTTTATTCCGATTAATTTGAGACTGTCGGGTTATTTAACGCCTCTTAAACCTCTTCTCTATCTCCTTCTTTGTCAACCGTATCATCGTGGGTCTACCATGAGGGCATGTATAAGGTATTCGGGCATTCTTCAAGCCATCCACTATCTCCCGCATACCCTCATAAGACAGTTTCTCACCTGCTTTTATACTCGCTTTACATGCTGCGGTACTGAACAGCACCTTTATTTTATCCGCTTTTTTACCACTCTCCTCTACTAAATCCTCAATTACCACCATTATATCCACTTCACCTACCGTACGATAAAATACCACCGGGATTGCTCGTATAATATAACCATCATCTCCAAACCGCTCAATGTCAAACCCCATATCCCGGAGTGCGTGCTCATTCTCACGCAGTAAATACAGTTGATGCGGACTGAGTTCTGGTATGTACGGTCTTAAAAGCGTCTGCTTGTCTATTCTCCGTCCATATCTCGTGATTAGCAGCTCGAAATTTATACGTTCCGCGGCGGCATGCTGGTCTATCATAATCACATCCTCTTCTGCACTTTGTGCTATGATATAGCTATCGAGGACCTGATATAAAGGAGCAGGCAGTAAATCTAGCCCACCTATTCCTATTCCCTCTGACTCACCGTTCTCAGCCTTGTCTTCCATATCACCGTTAAACGAAGCTTGTACGCTTACAGGCACTTTCTTCTCCGTCGTGGTAACGAAGAACTCAACCGCTTTTTGCTCCCTGCTCTTTTCACGCTGAACAACTTCGGGAATCAAATCCGCATGGCGTAATGTCGTGGACACCGAACTCACGATAAACGTAAAAACGTCATCAGAATGGTAAAAAGATATCTCACGCTTCTTTGGGTGGATATTCACATTTATCTCCACCGGGTCGATAACGAGAGAAACAATTGAGAAGGGATATGCGTGCCGGGGTAAAAGCGACATGTAGCCTCGCTTTATCGCTTTGTTCATGAGTTCACTCTTCACGAACCGCCGGTTAACAAACGTAAAGATATGCTTCTTCGTACTGTAAGAAGCTGCGGGCTTGGATATATAGCCGCATAACTTGATGGCAAAAAGTGGAGCAGAAGCAGGCGAATCCAGCTCTTTTAATTCGATTAGCTCTTTAGCAACGAAGCTACCGAACGCATTAACAATCGCATCCAGCATTTTGCCATTGCCCGAAGTGCTAAGTACGGGCTTTTCCTTATCGTCATAAAAGAGTTCAAATTTTATCTCGGGATAGCTAACGGCATAATTGATGAAGACATCCATAATATGCCGCAGCTCGATGGATTTCGATTTGATAGTGCCGATTCGCGCTGGAAGGTTGTAAAACAGGCTTTTTACTTCTACGGTAGTACCAACCACGCGGGTTATCCGCCGTCTATCTTTTATTGCTCCTGCCTCTACACTGAGATAATTACCCGAATCTTCACTCTCGTGCCGTGTGCTCATCCCTACCCTGGATACGGCTGCTATACTTGGCAGTGCTTCACCGCGGAATCCAAGCGTGTACAATGACGATAAATCTTCTATGCACCGTATTTTACTCGTTGCATGCTTCTCGAATGCCACCTCTACATCGGACTCACGGATGCCGCACCCATCATCTGTTACCCTGATATAATCCCGCCCACCATTTCCCACCTCCACAACTACATGTCTGCTCCCGGCGTCTATGGCATTCTCTATTAACTCCTTGACCACTGATGCAGGTCGGTCAACGACTTCACCCGCGGCGATTTTGCCTATCGTCTCTTCTTCCAAAACGAAAATGTATCTCATGCAGCGTTACAACAACCAGTATAAAAGAAAGGATAAAAGGAAAAGCACTTTCCCTTTTTAGATTGTATAATTATATGTATATCATTTTTATTTCTTTGGTAAAGCAGGTTGTGACCAGTAAGTAAATGACTCGAGAGAATTCATGCAATCCTGAGTCGAAGATAAAGGCGATATGGGAATTGACGAGAGCGGAGCACGGGTTGATGTATGGCTGTGGCGTGCTAATAGGGGTATTAATCGAAGGCGGGAGTTCTTATGCAGCAGCGAGTTCTGGCTTCTTTACCGCTTTCTTCATTCAAGCGGGCGCGTTTGCACTGAACGATTATTGTGACCTTGAAACCGACATAGCAAACCATAGGATGGATAGACCGCTGGTACGAGGTGATTTAAGAAGAGAGTCTGCGTTACTGGTTGCATGTCTCGCTACCGTGCTTGGCATTGTATTTGCAGTGCTCTTAACGGTACTCCTGGAGAATTCCCTATTATTTCTTCTTGCGTTTATACTGGTGGTATTAGGTGTCCTCTACGACATAAAGATGAAAGAATTCTTCGCTGTGAGTAATTTTTATATTGCAGCTACGATGGCAGTGCCGTTTATCTATGGCGGCTTAATAGCAAGCGGCAGAGTAGGTACGGCATTGTGCATCCTTTCTTGCATTGCATTACTCGCGGGTTTCGGAAGAGAGGTGATGAAGGATATAGCAGATGTAAAAGGTGACGAGTTAAGGGACGTAAGAAGTTTTGCGCGGATATACGGAGTGGAGAATGCGAAACCAGTCGTGATTAGTTCTTATTTGCTCGCAGTGGTATTGAGTGTGGTTCCTTATTTCCTGGTCCATACCTCGTACTATTTTAAGCTTGCATATATAGTTCCGGTTATTGCCGCGGATGCGCTGTTTCTGCATACGTGTATCGGGTTACGGAAGGTAGATGCCGACTATGATATTATGCGAAGAGAGACGTTGATAGCAATTGCTATTGGTTTGGTTGCGTTTATAAGTGGTGCTTTGTGTCAATTTTAAAATTAGATGGCTACTTCGGCGGAGGGGTAGGAAAAAACACAATCCCATAATCTTGTAATTATCTCCTCTTCTGAAGTTTGTAGCTCAAATGTCCCAGTCTTTTAGCTCTTATTATTAATTTTTGGATGGTCTCGAACAAACCGAAAAGTTTTTAAGCATACAGAGCAATAGTATAAAAGTAAATGTTATGGGGCAACACAACGACCATTGGGAAATGAAATTGGATAATGATGTCAGTCAAGTGATCAATCGTACTGCTTTGATCGAGAACATGTTGAGCCAAGTAATTCTCAGCTATACAGCTCCAAGAAAGGATGCATTTGAACTCGTCTGGGATGTATTGCTGGACAGTTCAATCATCTCGTTGAACTCAAAACTACGAGTTGCGATGGCAATCTCACAAAGACTCAACATCACAATAGATCACGAGTCTCGAGAGTCATTACACAAAGTGATAAACTACAGGAACGCATTTGCCCACCATGCCTTGGATTCTCATGCAACGTTGGTTGTTGGGAAAACACCTGATGATGATCAACTACATTACATGCTGCACATCATCAAAGAGTCTGGGAAAATAGAGATAAAAAGTCGCAAAGAGGCATTGGATGAATTCAATGACAATTATAAGGTGGCGATAAAATCGCTGGTAGATTTGCTTAATGCGATCAAAAACCAAGCTTAATCGCTGCGGCATGTTGCCCCATAACACGACGCTCAACCTGACTCGCTACGTCGGCGCTTTGCGCCCTGTAGCTCGTCGGTTAGCTCGGCGTTATACAGCATCGAACAAATATGTCTGATAATAAGAAAATAAAAGACAATCCAACCTGCGCTGAGTTACTCAACAATACGAAAAACTTTAAGGCTCTATCAAAAGTTGTCTCTTTTTTTGAAAAAATCGGCATTAAAAATGAAAAAATATCGGAAGCCGTTAAGAAATTTCCAGATCTTTATCAAAAAATCGAGGAATTGGTAAATATGCCAGATCGGTTTAATGAACACTTTTCTAAATCAGGATGGGTTGCTTATGAGTCTCTAAATTTTGAAATAATGAAGGAAGCCGTTTCCTTAGCTGACGAAGGTAAATTCGATGAAGCTAACAACCTTCTCGTAGAACATTATAATGAAGAAACCCTCAAGTGGGGCTTGACCTTCATGAAAGGCGTAGAAGAGTACCGTCCACGATATGACTTGGCCGAAAAAGCTAAAGAGGATTATTTGGCGGGGCGTTACCATGCTTGTGTGCCAGTAGTTTTGACAATCATCGATGGCATAGTCAACGATATTGAACAGAAAGGTTTTTTCGCTAAAGGTGTCGATTTAACTGCATGGGACTCCATAGCTGCTCATAGTAGCGGCCTTCAAGAATTGTCCAAACTTTTTAACCGTTCCCGAAAGAAAACAAACACAGAAACAATAACGGTACCATACCGTCATGGAATTCTTCATGGCCGTGACCTTGGGTATGCTAATAAAGTTGTTGCCGCAAAAACTTGGGCAACTCTATTTACCATTAGAGATTGGGCAATGGCTGTCAAACAAGGTAAGAAAGTTCCAAAAGAGAAGGAGCCAGGGCCGAGTCTTCTTGAGGTTCTAAAGTCTTATGCCAAAACTCAAGAGCAAAAAAAGAAATTAGAGGCATGGAGGCCTCGTAAACTTGAACTTGACAAAGATTTTCCTGTATATGGAATGCCCGAAGAGTTTGGAACTCATACTCCAGAAAGAGAACTATCGCAATTCTTTCAATATTGGTCAGCTAATAATTATGGAAAAATGGCCAACTTAATGAAGACATTCGTTGATTCTCCATTAAGCAAAAGAGCTTCCGAAGTTAGGAGGAACTTCCAGGGGAAATCATTAGAAGGGTATAAATTCTTAGAAATCAAAGATAAAGCTGCTACAATTACAGAAATCACAGTTGAGGCTACCCTTACTCATAGGGGTAAAACTTTAACTGAAAAATTCAACGTGCGAATGACCCACGAAGACAGCGAAGGGAATCCTAAACTCCGTGACGAACCAGATGGAACTTGGCGAATTATCGAGCATTCTTTTATGCCAATATATAGAATGATATAGCTATATAGCAACCGCATTAACTCGGACTGGTAAATCCGCTGCGCTCCTTTACCAGCCGGTTATGCGGGGCGTTTGGTCGAAACAGGAAGGATACCTATGGCAGAGTATGGCGAATGGAATCGAAAGGGAGCAACTCTCAGTGACGTAACAGCTAAGGCTGAATACGGCGTGGACCGGGACTTCATCGTCAAAGGCATTGAGACGGGCAGACTTGAGTACCGAGACGGGTCGATATGGGGAAACCCGTACCTCAGAATTCTAAGGAGCCAACTCGAGAAGTACATAAGTGAGGAACTTGGAGAGGACTACCTGGTGAGGGTCAAAGCTCAGACGGAGTTGCGCAGGACCAACAAGGAGATATCCGAACTCAAGAAGAAACTAAATGTGCTTCAGAACAGAAAAACCGATCTTGAGGAATCATTAAGGAAATGACAGACCACCGAACACGGCGTTCAAGCGAACGGGCGAATAGCCATATCGATTTTTCGGGTACGCCGTTGCGCCCGTCGCGCACCTTAGACGTTAGAATTTTTTTTGGTGGTTTAATACAGCACTCATCTGAAGCCAGCCCTTTCCACTCTGCACCCTGAAACCGAGATGTGCCAGCACCTCGTCTGCGTTTGGTAACCCTGCCTCTTCGACGAATTCCTGCACCTCCATGTGCTTCTCGATGGACATCAGTTCTCCTTTATTTTGCTTAATAGCATCTCATCACTTGATCGCTTTGAATTATTGCCCCCTTTATTCCATTCTTTA
>JBAQFZ010000020.1:0-7860 GCA_049287525.1 Halobacteriota archaeon
TAGACCGCTAAGTAATTGAATTAGCGTTAGGTTTTCCCATATTTCTTTTTCTCCTATCACCTTTCATCACCTTATTTTTCCATCGGTGATGCACCTTATTAAAGTTTATTCTGCAACAACTTTAATGTAAAAAGGCGATGCTGGTGCTTCTGTTCATGTTAGCAGCGACCACTTTATTTGCGGGGACGGCGATGGCAATGACGCACACGGAAGTAGCGGGTGTAACGAGGTATGCGCCGGCGGGTCCTGCAGCGAGCGAGGAGTTCGAGGTGACGTTGAGGATCAGCGGTGAACTACCTCTGGTCGTTGGTATTGTTGAGACGATTCCGGAAGGCTTCAGCTTCCCTTCTTCTGATGTAAGTTCAACGCCGTACAAAGTTTCAGGGCAGAAGATCTCTTTCGCAGCGATAGATGAAGCGGAGATAAAATATACGGTGATAGCGCCTTCTTCTGGCGACGGCACTTTCACGGGCGAATGGGCAGACCTGTTAGTGCTGACCACGAAACTGGAAGAAGGTAAGGAAGGGAGATGGCATACGGTAGCGCCTGAGGAAGGCACCACCGTAATAATTGGCGGCGGCGGTGCAGGCACGATAGAAGAAGAAGGACTGGTTACACCTACACCAACGCCATTTGTTCCGGCAGTGACGAAAGCGAGCAGGAGTATCCCGGTGATGGAAGCAGGAAGGGATGTGGCGATGGTATTCGAGGATATGGACGTTTCGATGATTGCGCTGAAAGCGGATAAGAATGTGAGCAACGTTGAGCTCAAAGTTGAAAGGATAGAGAGAACGCCGGACATACCAGCGCCTTCGGGCATACCATACGTATATCTCGATATAATGGTGGGGAATGCAGGAGGTGCGAAGGTAGAGGGAAAGGTTGAGTTCAAAGTAGCGAACTCGTGGATTGCCGATAACAACATTGACGAGGCAACGGTCACGCTGAACAGGTATGAAGGAGGAGAGTGGAAGGCGCTTCCTACTTCTAAAACCGGTGAGGATAACGCTACTGTTTATTTTGAAGCAGAGACGCCTGGATTTTCAATGTTCGCAGTGACGGGTGAGAAGAAGGTAGAGGTAGAGGCGGCGGCAACACCAACGCCGACAACTGCGGTTACGGCGCCCACGCCAGCAGTGACGCCAACGCCAAGTCCAACGGCACCGCAAGCGTCTGAGGTGCCGGGCTTCGAGGCGATTTTCGCAGTGGTAGCGCTGCTGATAGTTTACACGATGGTGTTTGGGAAGAACGGGAAAGAAGGAAGTGAATAAAAAAATGAACAGGAATCATATTTCTGGTAAAAACGAAAACAAATCCGAAGTTGTGAATACCATGACTCTGGATTGTTTCTTGAACGCCTTTTCGTTAGACCAAATCGCAGCGTTGAAGGAGAGAGCCAAAGCGAAGTATTGCACATCTTTGGCATGTGGCGCTATTTTATCTGCTTCTTCAGCGTATCTGTTGAACTCTTCAAAGGGGATAAAATCTATTTCTCCTTTTATGAATTTGAAGACCTCAGCCAGTTCTTTCTGTGATAATTTGCTTCTACTTACTATTTCGTCAAAATGCTTGCCGAGTTCGAAGAACAGGAATTCTGGAGCGATAAACTCGAATCTTTCGAAAATATTATTGGCTAAGAACACATCAAGGGTTCTTCCTTTGGATAGCAAAGCGGAAAAGACAGTATTAGCATCAACCACTGCTAACACTTCCGGTCACTTCCTCAAAGATTCTTTAAATCTTCTTGCTAATGATTCGTCAACTTTCTCAGATAATTTTTCTACGTCCTTTTCTGTGAACTCGCTTTTCGCTACAATCGCTTTCAATTCAAGCATTCTTTCCAATTGTGCTTTGAGCAACTTCCTCACTACTACTTGCCACTCTATTTCCGGGAATTCTTCCATCTCTTCCTTTAATTCTTCAGGAATCTTAATCACCAACTCCCCCATTTCTATCACCTGTAATTATGTTGACCATGCGTATATAAAACACTTTATTTCTGAAGAAAGAACCTGTGCTAAGAAAGGAGAAAAGCGTGGTGCAAGTCCACGCAGGGGCTGAGAATGGAAGGTAAAAAAGAGATGGGGTTGGCAGTAGCCAATATTGCCAATAGCAAAGTAGGCAATAGGCAATTGATAGGCAATGGGCAAGTAGCCAAAATAGGAAAAGGGGAATTTTTCATTATTCCCTGTTTGGCTATTTCCTAATCCTGGAATAAAAAAACTTGGAGGCGATGAAAAAAATGGTGACTGAAAGAAAAATGGGGATGGGAAAAGGAAAGAAGATAGTAGAAAGTGTGAAAGAAAAAACGTATTTGAACAATATCCTGTGGTATAAATTCCAGACTCCAAATCATAAATACCAAACAATACCAAATATCAAAATCCCAATTTTCAAAACAAACTCTTTCGCCGCTTATTTTGAAATTGGTAATTTGGATTTGTTTGGGATTTTGTGCTTGAGATTTGGGATTTTCCACAATCTATTGAGCAGGTTCGAAAAAACAATAGGAGGCAATATGAAATGAAGAAACTATTAGCATGTGTATTGGCAATGGTGCTTCTTGCATCTGCGGCGCCGATGGCAGTCACGCCTGCGGATGCACAACAAGCTGGAATACCATGTGACGATGGGGATAATAAACTAACAAAGGAAGAAGCTTGTGAATGCAATTCTTCCGTATATGCTTGATGAAGGGGCTTATACTTTAGATGACGTAGGAGATGCTGCGTGGGTCTATGCATACTGGGGTGGAGAATCGAAAACGGTTACGGATGATGCAGCCAGAAATGTGGCGATTCACAGACCGGTAGAGAGAATAGCCAGCTCCAGCATGCCGCAGGATATTCGAACAATTTGCGCGCTTGGCGCAGCGGATAAAATCGTTGGGGTGCCAGACATTATTATTGATGAGGCAGATAGGTTCCCGGCTATATATATGCCATATCCCGAGCTTCTAGAATTTCCTATCGCGGGCAGTCCGTATTTCGGTGGTCCGTACTTAGAGGTAATAGCATCGCTCGAGCCAGATTTGGTTCTTGTAAGCTATGCAGATGCTGATGCAGTCCAGGAAGCCGTAGGTGTACCAACGATAGCAACTCCAGCCATAGACATGGACGCCTTTGCTTTCAAAGGGTTTAAATGGTTGAGGATGATGGGTTATGTTCTTGACGAACAGGAAAGAGCTGAGGAGCTGAATTCATACTTTAACGATAAGCTCGATGAAGTAAGTGATGTTACATCAGGCATACCAGAAGACGAGAGACCAAAGGTATATCTTGCATTCTGGAACGATTATACATACACTCCGGCTGTTTATGCACCAGTAGAAGTAGCTGGCGGTATAAATGTGGCTGAAGACCCGGGAACATACGGACCGTACGGCCCTTTTATGTGGCAGGTCTCAAAAGAGCAGATCATCGCATGGCAACCTGACAGAATCCTGATTCATAGTTACTTACCAGCGCCGGCGCATAATATCCAAATGGATGATATTCTCACTGACCCTGATTTACAGAGTATACCCGCTGTTGCGAACGGAGATGTCTATTATACAAAAGGCTTCCAGTTTGGTTGGGACCCAGCGACAGGCGTTATCGAGTGCTTCTATATGGGTAAACTCTTCCATGAAGACGAATTCGCAGATGTGGACGTAGAAGAGGAGGGCAACGAGATACTCGAGGAAGTTTACGGTGCTGATGGTATCTGGACAGAGATGACTGCACTGTTCGAGCTTTACACGTGGTAGTAAGGTAGAGGAAAAATATAAAAGGTTTATCAGGAGGAAAATTTTTTCCCCTCCCCTTTTTTTAATTACGAGGGTGTGAAGAAAGATGGATAGGGATATAGTGAGAGAGACGATAAAAGAGCTTGAGAATTTGAACGTAAATGGAATGCTGTCCAATATCATTGTAACCAGGACGCAGTACTCACCGTGGACAATGAGTTATGTAATATATGACGATGGCATAGTTGGCTGTGGATTAGCGAACAACGAACTAAAGATTCCTGAAGATGTGACATTCATAAGGGAATTGCTCAATTTGAATGTTTACGAAGCTATGAGCAGGTTAGAGTGTTTTGAGAACAGTGTATTTATAAACTCAGTGAGGGCTTCAATAACCTCTGCTCTCTCATACAGATTAATGAATGATGAAAATACGTTAAAAAAAGACGGGTATACTGTTGAAACTTATAATTATAATGCACAAAACTTCCCTCTTTTTAAACCCTCAAAATTCGTGAGGAGTTCGGATATAGTAGCAATGGTCGGATTTCATCAGATTGCAGCCCCCTTATGTGCAGAAATTGCAAAAGAAGTAAACGTTACCGAGCTTATGGATTTGAACGAGCTCGCTGTTACAGATTTCGATATTGAGGAATCAAATATAAAAATTTTCCCAGCCGAGAAGGATAAGGAAGTTTTAAGCAGAGCTGATGTAGTGTATATAACGGGTGAAACAATAGTAAATGGCACAATAAGGGAAATCCTTGAACTCTCCAAAAATGCCAGGACGAGAATAGTCTATGGTCCAACTTCGTCTTTTTATCCTGAGGTGCTCTTTAAAGAGGGTGTGGACATTTCCCTTCCTTTCATCTTTCCAAACACGCCCAATTTTCGACGATATTTTGCGTTAAGTAGAGGATGGTGGTACTTTATAGAAGGAATAAAGCAGTTGTTAATTAAAAGGAAAGGTATTTGAAGAAGAATGATATATATGGAGGAGGAAAAATGAACATGAAAATGAGTGAGGAAATAAAACAAATGCTGGATGAAAACTTCGTGTATTTGGCTACATCCACAAAAGAAGGCAAGCCAAATGTAGTTCCCGTGGGGTTAGTGCGTGCGATAAGCGATAATAAAGTGCTGATTGTAGACGTGCTGTTCAAGAAGACAAGAAAGAATCTCGAAGAAAATGCTCAGGTCGCAATTTCGTTCATGGATTTCAAAAGATGGGAATCTTATCAACTGAAGGGCAAAGCGAAAATATTCAAAAGCGGGGAGATTTACGAGAAAGCTTTTGATATAATGAAGAAGAAGGCTGAGAAACGAGAAGAATCAGTTGGAAAAATAGAGAATCCAGAAATACGCGAAAGAGCCAGGAAAATAAGAGAAATGCTTAAAACTCCGAATCCAAAAGCTGTTGTGTCAATAGCCATCGAAGAAATATACTCGCACATGCCTGAGCCTAAAGTGGATTGAAGAAAAAAGTACATAAGATGGATATATTAAAAGACACGATAAAAGAGCTTGAGAATCGAGATATGAATGGAACTCTTTCAAATATAGTCATTACTAAGTTTGCTCCCTGGACATTGAGCTATGTAAGATATGCTGAGGGCACAATTGGATGCGGTTGTGCATACAATGAAGCAGAGAGATGGGGTATTCCAGAAGATGTATCATTCATAAAAGACCTGCTCAATTTGAATGTTTACGATGTCATAGACAAATTGAAGAGTTTAGAGAACAGCGTATTCATAAACTCGCTGAGGACGTCAATAACCTCTGCACTCTCCTACAGGTTAATGAACGATGGAAACGAATTAAAAAAAGAAGGATATGATGTTGAAGCCTACTATGCTCCAACCACCGCTCTTTTAGACCCTGCAAGATTTGTGCAACCAATGGATAAAGTAGCGATAGTTGGTTTTCCCTCGTGGGCTATACATCTATATGCTGGGGTTGCAAATGAAGTGCGTATTACCGAACTGATGGATTTGAAGCTGTTATCTGTTATAGATTTCGATGCTGATGAGGAATCAAACGTAAAAATAGTTCCCGCAGATAAGAACAAGGAAGTTCTAAGTAAGGCTGATGTTGTTTACCTAACTGGTGATACCGTAGTGAACGGCACAATAAATGAACTTCTCGAGTTCTCCAAAGATGCCATGACAAGAATAATCTATGGACCCTCGTCGGCTTTTTATCCTAAAGTGCTTTTTGAACGAGGCGTGGACGTTTCTTTGCCGATAATCTTTCCGAATACACCTGAATTCCGAAGACGATTCGCACTAAGTCGAGGTTATTGGTATTTTATGAGGGATGTAAAACAGATGTTAATTAAAAGGAAATGTCAGCAGTAGAAGTAGAAAGCACGAAAACGAGAAGTAAGATAGAAAAAGAATACAAAAGGTTTATTGGGAGGAAGATATTTTTTATTACCTCCCTCCTTTTTTTAATCGTTCTTTTACTCGGTATAGGCGTTACGCTTGGACCTATAAAGTATTCAGTCTTAGAAGTTTATACCACAATTCTTCACAGGTTCTTTCCAAATTATTTCGACACGCCTGCGCTTGCGACAACAATTATACGGAATATAAGGCTCCCACGTATCCTTTTTGGCATCGCTGCCGGCGTTGGTCTCGCCATTGCGGGAGCTGTGCTGCAGGGGACACTTAGAAACCCACTTGCAAGCCCTGAAACACTTGGAATTGCGCATGGCGCTGGATTCGGTGCAGCCATTGCCATCATTTATACCGTTGGCTTTGTTGGTGGACAATATCTCATAATAGGAAATGCATTCATCTTTGCTCTGATTCCTACATTTTTTATCTTTGGAATAGCACGATATAAAAGAGCTACGCCGGAGACAATGATACTCGCAGGCATTGCGATGATGATTCTCTTTAGTGCGGCTATAACGTTGGTACAGTACTTTGCAGGGCCAGAAGCAGTGAAGGCAGTGGTATTCTGGATGGTAGGAGACCTTGGAAGAGCAGCATGGAGCAAGCTGTTCCCGATGTCTATCGTGCTTGCATGTCTCATTCCATTGGTTATATTAAAGGCATGGGATTTAAACGTGATGAGTGCAGGAGATGAATCTGCTAAAAGTCTCGGTGTAAATGTCGAGCGCTGCAGAATCTCTATGATGATGATTGCAGCCTTCCTGATAGCAGCTATTGTCAGCTTTACGGGACCGATCTGGTTCATAGGGTTGGTTGCTCCCCACATAGCACGCATGGTTATTGGTGGGGATAATAGATTTTTAATCCCTGCCTCTGGGCTTGTCGGCGCAGTATTGCTTGTTGGAGCAGACATAGTAGCAATGAGGATTATAGCACCTGCTATTCTTCCGGTAGGTGTATTGACTGCCTTTATGGGCGTTCCTTTGTTCATTTATCTTATACTAAGAAAAAAGAGCGAGTATTGGTAAAGACTGGCAAAAGCTAGCTCAAACTCCGAAAAGGAAAGCGAAGAAAAGATATTTAGTGACTATACTCGATCGGTAGTCACAACATTATATTATTGTTCACAGTTTCTGTGTTCTTTTGCGTCATAAGGAGGAGAATATTTATAATATGAAAAAATTTTTATATGGTAAATATAATATTAATGTGAAAAGTAGTATAAAAAGGGAGGTAATATAATATGGTTATGAGCAAAAGCGGAAGAAAAGGGGGGAGGTATAAAAAGGGAAGAAGTGTTTTAGCGAGATGGGTCGTTAAAATAGCGGGGTGGCAATATGGCAAACAGGCTTGAATGTATTGATGCAGGCAGTGACTACTGCCCCTGTTATTTAGCTGAACTCAACGAATGCATCACCTGTTCCCAGGTCTACCGGTCCTTTCACCTTGACAATGATTGAATGTCCTTCGCGGTTAGAGATTCCTGTAATTACCAGGTCATCGCCAATTTCTACATCCGCAATGGAATATAATTGTACCTCTGCCGTTCCAACCTTTATTGTGATTTTTTTCATGAAGTCGTCGCTGCCCGCTGTCCCAATAGTAGCATCCCAGAGAGTGTCATTAATTTGCTCCTGTGTCTTTCCTGCAAGTCGGGAGAGGTCGCCATCGAAATACTTCGTTTTTGTGCCGTTTAGCAAATCAGCATCTCTAATTCCATCGTATATTTTG
>JBAQFZ010000021.1:0-9589 GCA_049287525.1 Halobacteriota archaeon
TGGGGGAGAATTGCGTGATAAAATTTCTGTTCTCACCAAAGAGCAAAAGGAGATTATTGAAAAGTTGGGGTTTGCGGATAGGCTTTTCGGGTTGTAGCCTATACAACGCAGAAAGTCAGGTTATAAACCCATAAGAGATAAAGAAGGTTTTGGAACGTGTTTTGAAGTGGAGATCGCCGGGGACACAAATCCTGAGGATGTGCCAAAATGCGGTGGGAAATTCTTCAAGCCAAAACCCGAGAAAGAGAAAGTGTCAGAATTTATTCGGAGACGGGCTATAGACGGAAGGTTAATTCGAGAACAATCGGTCGAACTCGTCAAAAAATTGAACGAGCCAGAGGAATTTACAAAAGGATTGCAGGAATTGCTTAAATCATACGTGGATAGAGAAGCAACAAAAATTTATCCAGAAAGAACCAATAAGAGCACAACTCCTGCTAAAAACTATCTGGAATGAAGGTTCTTTTGAAGCAAGACAGATAGCAGGGAAATGCCTGGAGAAGTTTGGTCCAAAGAATCCAGAAATATGTTTAGATTTTGTCGCTTCGGTATTACCTGATCTTGACAACTGGGCAGTCTGTGACAACCTTGCCATGTTTGGGGTGGAGCCAATAGTGTATTCCAATCCAGAACTCGTTTTACCGCTCTCTGAAAAATGGATTAAAGATAAAAATAAATGGATCAGGCGTTTTGGAGTGGTGACTTTGCGAGGATACAAGAAGGTTCAAACAACAAATGAGGTTTTTAAGATTCTTGATTTGGTTATGGAAGACAAAGAGAAAGACATAAAGAAAGCGGTGTCATGGGTTTTGCGAGAAATAACAAAGAGGAATCCTGATGATGTAGCAGAGTTTTTAACAAGATGGGCAAAAGCAAATCCAGGTAATGATGCAAGGTGGATAATAAAGGACGGGATGAAGAAGTTGCCAGAAGAAAAACGGACGGAAATCTTAGCTATTATAAGCGGATAATACGGATATGGAGAAAAACAAGGAATTGATAAATTTCTTGAAGGAAGGAGATATTGGTAAAGTATGGTAGAATTCGTCGAAATCAAAGCCAAGAGCGTTCTACAAAAGCAGAAGTACAGGGACAACTGGTTCTGGAATCGCTACAATCTCAATTCTTATCGCGGCTGTCAGTTCGCCTGTAATTACTGCGATGCAATCACCGAAAAATATTTGGTGCTATCATGCAAATGGGGACGGAGAAGATGAGCGAATATGCGGAGCTGACCTCCCCCCCGGCAATATGCAAATATGCTGCAGGCACAGGGCAAGGATAATGCAATCGGCTTTGCGATGAGCGAGGCGATAGTCCGTAAGAATTTAATGGCAATAAATCTAATAAAAAAAGGACTGTTGCCTATAAGTAAAGAGGATTTTCAAAGAGGATGCATTGAGGGCTATTTCAAGCCGAGAGCTGAGAAACTGGGCTTGGAAAGGAAGGATATAAGATAAAAATATCCAAAAAGTAAAACATGAAAGCAGGTAAATAAAAATGCCAACAATAACACATTTCATAGTGCCGGCAGATGATATGGAGCGAGCGAAAAAGTTCTACGCCGAATTATTTGATTGGAAAATTGAAAAATTCCCAGGACCAATAGATTACTATGCGATTAGTACCACCAATGAAAAGGGCGAGGAAGGTCTTGGTGGTGGGCTGGTAAAAAGAGAAGAACCACAAGAGGCAATTGTCAACTATGTTGATGTTCCGTCAGTTGATGAGTATATTGCCAAAGTTGAAAAACTCGGCGGTAAAATAGTGATGCCCAAAACAGCTGTGCCGGGTATAGGATATGCTGCTGTTTGCCTTGACACTGAGAATAATACCTTTGGACTTTGGGAATGTGTTATAGTCAACCTGATGCCACACACATAAGTCTCCTCCCATTCCCTCTCTGCCAGCATCTCTTTTAATCTTTCTACAAAAAACCTTTCTAAAGAAAGCTTTACCAAAGACGCTTCGCAAGTCTACACGCCTCTGAAACGCTCCCCAGCTGCTCAGCCAATTCAAACAGATATCTCCTCTGTTGAAAGGTCGTTTGGCGATAATAGATTGCCATCTTCAAACACCTCATATAAAAAAACAAAAGTAATAAAGATTTATATAGTGTATGTTTCATATCAACATGGCAATAACAAAATTGTTTGATTTTTATTTTTATTTTTTTAGTTAAATATAGTTAATCTATAAGTCATGGACCGAAGTGAATATAGCATCGAATATTTTGAGGAGAATGGATTCGTAAAGAAGAACTGCAAGAAATGTGGCGCGGGCTTCTGGACTCGCGACCAAAGCCGGGAGATATGCAGTGATGCACCCTGTGAAACTTACTCGTTTATTGGCAATCCGATTTTTAAAGAGAAGAATGCCGACGAAATAAGAGAATCTTTCCTCGCGTTCTTTGAATCACACAAGCACAAACGACTGAAGCGGTATCCAGTAGTAGCGCGATGGCGAGACGACCTCTACCTGAACATCGCATCTATATCAAACTTCCAGCCGTTTGTTACCTCAGGCAAAGTTCCGCCGCCTGCGAATCCGCTCGTCATTTCTCAGCCCTGTATCCGGCTCGAAGATCTTGAATCAATAGGCAAGACGGGTCGTCACCTGACCACATTCGAGATGATGGGGCATCACGCATTCAATAAACGAGGTGTGGAAGAGATTTACTGGAAGAACGAGACCGTGCGGTATTGCAATGAATATCTAAAGCAACTGGGTCTGGATATGGAACGTGTGACGTATAAAGAGGCGCCTTGGATGGGCGGCGGCAATGCAGGTCCATGCCTTGAAGTGGTAACAGGCGGTTTAGAACTCGCTACGCTCGTATTCATGGACTTAGAGCTTACACATGACGCCGGTGAGAGGAACATAGAAGGGCAGTGGTACCGGAAGATGGACACCTACATCGTGGACACGGGCTACGGGCTGGAACGATTAGTATGGGCATCAAAAGGTACACCCACCGTGTACGATGCAGTATTTCCCGAAATGATAAACGAGTTGCTGACTCTCGCGGGACGGGAGCATCCGCTGGTGAATTATAGGGAGCAGATAATGGAATTCGCACGATTGAGTGGTGTGATGAAGAAGAAAGAGATAATGAAGCAGTTGAACATGACCTCAGACTTTTTTGAAGCCGTATTAAAGCCGATGGAGGCGATATATGCGGCTGCCGATCACACGCGATGCTTAGCATTCATGCTTGCAGATGGCATCGTGCCGTCAAATGCAAAGGAGGGGTATCTGGCAAGGCTGGTCGTGCGCAGAACGTTCAGGCTGTTAAAATCATTAAAAATTGATACGCCGCTAGAAGAACTTGTAATATTGCATATAAAGCTATTGCGTCATTCTTTCCCGGAGTTAGAAGCACATGTTGATCGAATCAGTGACATACTATCATTGGAGAAAGCCCGGTATGATGAGACACTGACAAAAGGCGAACGAATCGTGCGACAGAAGGCAAAGGAGTATAAAGCAGCAGGTAAATTACCGCTCGATACGCTGATTAAATTATACGACACTCATGGCATACCACCCGAGTTTGCCGTGGAAATCGCATCTGAGTCCGGAAGCGGCATGGATGTGGATATACCTGAGGACTTCTATTCGCAAGTTGCAAAGATGCACGCAGAGGAGAAGAAAGGCGAGATAGACCCGTTTGTGGCGCAGCAGAAAGAGCGAACGAAATCGGTACCAAAGACATTGAAACTGTATTATGATAGGCCCACGGGTACAGAATTTGAAGCTACCGTGTTGGATACCTTTGATGACCTTATCGTCCTGGATAAAACACTGTTTTATCCCGAAGGCGGCGGCCAGCCGGCGGATACTGGAGTTCTGACTGTGTTATCGGGTACGAAAAGCACGGATTTAAAAGTGGTGGATGTTACGGGTGTGGACGGAGTTATCCTGCATAAAGTCACAGGAATGGCAAATCGTATTGATAAAGGCGCTTTAGTACGGGGAAGAATAGATTACCAGCGACGAATCGCACATGCACGGCATCATTCTGCTACTCATATTGTAATATGGGCAGCCCGGAAAGTATTGGGCGGTCATATATGGCAAGCGGGTGCCCAGAAAGGAGAAGAGCGGTCGAGGCTGGATATAACGCATTTCAAAAGGATATCGGACGAAGAACGACGGGAGATTGAATTACTCGCCAATAAGATGGTCATGCGAGATGAGGTGATAGACGTGCATGTAGAAGATAAAAACGAGGCAGAGAAGAAATACGGTTTTGGTATTTATCAGGGTGGCGTGCCTGCGAGTAAAGAGCTAAGAATCGTGCGGATAGGCGTGGATGGGGACGTGCAAGCATGTGCAGGGACGCATTGCACGAAGACCGGTGAGGTCGGACCGATAAAACTATTGCGCACCGAGCGGATACAGGACGGTATCGAACGATTATGGTATTCCGCAGGAGAAGCTGCGGTTCGGGTGGCACAAGCACAGGACGAGCTGATAAATAAGTCCGCGGCGGTACTGAGGATACCACAGGAGAAACTGCCGGTAACGGTAGAGCGATTCTTTGACGAGTGGAAACAGTTAAGGAAGGAGAACGAGAGTTTACGGGATGAGATAGTGGGGTTACGCCTGGATTGGTTGAAAGGACGTGCAAGATTGATAAGCGGGATAAATATAATTGCAGAGGTTTTACCAGATACCGATATGAAAGGACTGCTGAAAATGGCGTCTCAGTTATCTAATGAGGAGTTCACAACGATATTGATGAGCAAAAAAGGAAATCATGTTTCTGTCGTCTCTTCTGTCCCTGTCAGTCTTAAAGATAGAATAAACGCATCAACGGTGGTAAAACAAGTTTGCGCGGTGCTGGGTGGTAGTGGTGGCGGCACGCCCGAGATAGCACAGGGAGGAGGAGAAGAGGTAGCTAATATGGAAGAAGCGATATTAGCCGGATTGCGGGTAGTGGAAGAGGAAAGTTTATAAAGGGCATATAGAGAGATATAAAAGGGAATGAATCTGATAATAGTGGGGCTAGGAGGAATAGGAAAGAAGTTAGTGGATATAGCGTCGAAAGATAAGAATGACGTGGTTGTCATAGATCAGGACGAGAAGAGATGCCGTGAGATCGCGTCAAAATACGATGTCGTTACGATTGTCGGTGATGCCACCGAGAAGTCAACCCTGGGTGAGGCAGAAGCGAGCATGGCACATGCGCTGATCGCCACTACTTCTGACGATGCGGCTAATTTGATGATGGCACTAACGGCAAAGGGGTTGGGCACGAAGAAGGCGGTTGCTGTGGTGAACCAGGAAGAGCATGTAGAGATGTTCAAAGAAGCAGGCATCTATATGTTTGAAAATCCGGACATGACCGTTGCGAGTCATCTGTATTTTTCGGTGAAACGGCCGAAGATAAAAGATTTCCTTACGGTAAGTGGCGGGAAGGCGGAGATATTTGAGGTGATTGTCTCGGATAAATCAAAAGTCGCGGGTAAAAAACTCTCGAGGTTGCGTATAAAACAGGGGATAGTAGTTGCGATAGAGCGAGAGGGCGATATAATACTGCCAATGGGAGATACGGTAATCAAACTACATGACCTCGTGACCATATTTGCGAAGACGCCGTATGTGGAGAAGATAAGTCAGCTTTTTGCGCCTTGATTTTATTTTATAGTCAGGCTGAAGTTTTGGGTCGTGTCCCAATTTTGTAGAAAAGTTTATACGTCCCTCGTTTCAATAGGAAACGTTAAGGGATTGGCGAAATGGGAGAAGTAAACGCAGACGATTTCTTTTGTCCAAACGAGGCGTGCCCAGATTACGGAAAGAAAGGGAAGGGGAATATCAGGGTAAAGGAATATTATGGCAAGCAAATACGTTTTGGTTGCTCAATAACGGGGCTCTGCCCCGTTGAACTTGTGCCTGTTCTTTGCATGGTTCAACCTCGTAAAGCCCCATGATGCACTAAAAATCGAATTTGCAGATAGTAGACGGCGTTGGAAACAAAGAACACCCGCAATGGCTGCTAACCTCACCGACCACATCTGGACATTAGAAGAGTTGTTCATGAGGCATTATATATATCTGCGTAGCATACTCAGCCACAACTCATCTTTAAAAGGGGGACACGACCGGGTACGCCAACACAAGCAAAAAATAAATTGGCAAGATGAAGCTTTAAGTAAGCCTATGTAATATTTATTATATCTTCATCTAGATCTCCTTAGCCAGGAGGGAGAAGGGATGAGGAAGAATAAGAAAGGGGGCATGAAAGAAAAATAATGAATAAAATAGGGAGTGAAATGTATGCATGCGTGATAAGAAATTCAGAAGTAAAAATGAGGATCGAACGATGGTAACAACGGTTGAATCGGTAAGAGAGCTAGACCTTACACCACACGGTGAGGTCTTTCCGTCGCCACGTGACTGGCGGGATCAGTTCATCTATTTCCTGTTGGTCGATCGGTTCGATAATAAAGAGGATACTATACCGCCCTACGACCCAAAGACTGCTCCTCGGGGTCGCAATTCAGAGCAGGCAGGCAAATTTCAAGGCGGAAACCTCAAAGGCATTACTCGGCGGCTGGATTATATCCGGAATCTGGGTTGCAGGGCGATCTGGCTGAGCCCAATCTTCAAAAACCGACAGGAGAAAAGCGATACCTATCATGGTTATGGCATCCAGCACTTTCTGGAGATAGATAAGCGGTTTGGCCCGTGGAACTTCAGGATCCAGAATGTTATAAGAGAAGAGGGCAGATCTGGAATTGGAACGATCCTGATCAGGCTATCAACGGCGACTTCCAGAGCCTGAAAGAACTGGATATTGCCAGACCAAAAGTTCTCGATACGCTCATTAAAGTCTACAAATACTGGATTGCGGTAGCCGATGTCGATGGGTACCGCGTCGATACCGTGAAACACATGGAATCGAGCGCCACTGCTCTATTCTGTAACGCGGTGCGTGAATATGCTAAACGGATCGGTAAGCACAATTTCTTTATCTTTGGAGAAGTGGTGGGCGATGATCTGACTTTGCAGCACTACATAGGGCGTAACAGCCGTATCGAAGGGACCAATGAGCGCTTCCCCTCACTCGATGCCTGCCTGGATTTTCCACTGTATTTCATCTTAGAAGAGGTTATCAAAGGGTTTATGAGCCCCTCACATCTGCGCGAGCGGTACGAACGATTCAAGACGCTATATGCGGATCATGGCGAAGCGAGTCGCTACTTCGTTACCGTTGTGGACAACCATGACCAGATGTCCAGACCCTATCGGCGGTTCATGCACGGCAATCCGTATCCTCAACAGGCAGTGCTTGGGGTGCCTTTGATACAACCGGGGTACATTTCTTCAATGAGCATCATCAGATCTACCAATGGATTAAAGCGATTGCGAGCATAAGGGCTCAGGAACCTGCTCTGCGCTATGGGCGCCTTTATTTCCGCGAACTATCTGAAGATGGCAAGAAGTTCGGATATCCTACTAACAGTCACTGCACCCTTGCGTATTCCAGAGTTCTCGATACCGACGAAGTTCTGGTTGCTCTTAACCTCGACCTGACTGGAAGAAACGACTATGTATCTGTTGATCGGAATCTTACACCCTCAGGGAGCGAGATGATTGATATACTAAATGGCGGTGCACCTTTATCCGTAAAAGAGACCTCTTCTGGTCGAGCTTTTGTTCGCGTGCCTCTTCAGAGGCATCGAATGGCAATTCTTAAGCGCAAGAAGTAAAGAAAAGTATAGTGACTTTTTCAATTCCTGGATGCTCAGTTTACAAACAACACCTGGCTATCACAGCGGGAATAGTCCCATTATTTTTGACTTTATAAATACCTTCACTACTCCGTATCATACTGCTACTTTTCATCCTTCTCACCACCCGAACATGTTAGCTGCCGCCATGCCTATCGCCTCTTCTGTGTGCTCCAACCTGGCTTCCATTCTCCATGAACAACTCTCTCATCGGTAAAATGCGAGACTGGAATAGTCCCGTCGTGTACAGCAGTAGCGACCAGTGCACCTTTTACGCCTATCTCCGCCATCTTATCCACGTCTTCTCCACTCCGGACACCACCACCAATTATAATTTCATGTGCCGATGCTGCAACTGCACGAGATAGGAACTCAAAATCTATCCCGCCCTTCGTTCCCACTTTGTCCAGTTCCAGTACAATCAATGCCTGTATGGGATACGCATTCAACGCTCTTATCAATAGTAGCGGGTCTATCTTCATGCTTTTATCATTCGTCAGTACCTCTTTGTTGTAGAGGTCAATACTCACAAGTATATCTCTTATATCGCTCCTACCTTTAGATGCTGCGTCTATCAAGTCCATAGATGCTGTTTCTGTTCCTAAAACAAGGCTATCGCATATAATATCAACTTCTGCAACCTCTTTAAGGTTCTTTATACCATAATCTACCGTTATCCGCGTCTTTCTGCTCTTATCCCGTATCGTCTTTATTACTTCTTTATTAGAACCCCTGCCCATAAGCCTGTTCAGGTCCGCGATATAAACTTCCACAGGTTTTATCGCTGCCATAACCTGTATGGGATCAGACGAACTAACGATGGAGCTAAAGAGATGTATAGGCTCGTATTTCGAACGTTCCCCTTTCCTCGCGTGCACTACCTCGCCGTCAAGCAGGTCCATCACGAAGATCAATCGGAAGTTCATATTCTCCCTTCTATTGTTTAATGATTCTTTTATCTCCTTAAATTCGAGAAATTGTGCTGAAGCCCGGGGGATGGGATACTGGGCTGCAATAGCTCATAGTACCGAAGCAGCAGGGTAATGCCCGTGGAGGGAAGGGGCTGGCGGTTGACCCGTTGGGTCAGGGACACATCCACCGCACAGAGAGGCGGGTTAAGGATGGTAACAAAACGGGACTCATAAACTATCTATAAAATGGTAGGAGGTCCTTCTGAGGAGCGGGATGAGGGAAAACCTCAAGTCCTGTTCTGTGTGGGGGCTCAGTTCGATTCGACAGAAGCAAAAGAAGCTCTAACAAAGGCATATTATTATCTTCACGAGTTTGAAGTAAAATATGTTGACGGACCGGCAAAGTTAGACAATATATTGGAGAAAATCACGTTTGATTAGCCAGTATGCCTTAAATTATGTGGCGTCCCTTCGTCACCCACGCTCGCTATATGCTCCCTGCGTATAACAGAGAGTATCTGACTCCCCCTACGCCCGCCTAAATCCAGCCAGACGGCAGGACTTCATAACTCTTTTTCCAGTTTTTGTCCTTGGTATATTACACTATAACCCGGCGTTCGCTCCGCAACAATTATTATTCCCTCCCAACCATGTATATATCTAACTGATGTATCCCGACATCGTCACACTAGTGTCTCAGCAACTTAGTTATGTTACATATTTATATACTTGATACTCTTACAGGTAATTGCTTAATATCCAGTGGTTTTTAAAATAAAAATCGAAAACTTTATAAGGCGATATTTCAAATGCGTATTTATTATGGCTACCACTATCCCTGAAGAGATAGTAACTCTGGATCCAGAAAGCATAGATTTTAGTGACAAGGAAACAGTCAAAACCCTCATAAATAATCAAACTTCTCAATATCATAGAATC
>JBAQFZ010000022.1:0-21671 GCA_049287525.1 Halobacteriota archaeon
GCAGTGACCAACTCTGACAGGCTTTTGTACATCGCTGTATTGGTCTGCAACGGGTTTAGAAAGTCCCATATTACTTTGAGTGCTTCCATATTAATCCCTCTCCCCTTCTATACATTGGAAGAGATGGCTATTTAAAGATATTACAAAATAATCGGTGAATTGCGTGTGGGAAGATCAGTTAAAATAGTTATAACATCGTGAAAGATTTTTTTCAAATATCCGTTGAAACAACTACAGATATTGATTAAAAAGAATCAATTTACCGGAAGCTTTTTAATATGTCCTGTACGTATCAGGATTAAGTAGAGCAGTACAGATCCGCAAATATAAACTAAAAAGGAGGTGATATAAAGAAAAATGAAGAAAAGCAAATGCAATACACTGCTTTTAGTTGCAATTGCAGCAGTGTTAGCATCGGCACTGGTACCACCAGCATTTGCCGCTAATGAGCATGTAATCATAGGTATTACTTCTGTAAGCGCTGCACCTGGCGATACTGCTACCGTTCCAATCATCATCTATAACGTGACAGACCTTGCAGCAGGTACGGTTAGAGTTACGTATAATTCGTCTGTATGTACTGTAACAGACGTTACGGCTGGCAACTTCCCCCTGGTATTCAAAAACCTCGGCACACCGGGTCTTGTAAGAATATCAGCATATGGCGGTGAAACTGGGCATACCGGTGATGTAACCTTTGCCAATCTTAGAATAGAAGCAACAGGTAGCTGTGGTGAAACAAGTCCATTAAATATTTCTGTTGAGACATTAGGAACTTTCAGCAACGGTCCTATTCAGGCTGCTAATATAAGTGTAAACAATGGCACATTCACAGTATTGGACGCAATTGAACCATCCGTAACAAATCCATCGGCAGCTCCAGATACGATTCTCAATGACAATGGCAGAGCAAGAACACATGGCACGAATATCTCTCAGCTTAATGTCACGGTTACCGATAATACCGAAGTTGACACTGTTACCATTGACTTATCACCTATCGGTGGTGCCACCACAGCTCAAATGACTAAAATCCCTGGAACGGATATATGGACAGTTACCGTTAGTGCAACAGCAGGCGTCAATCTCACACATAACTTAGTTGTCAATGCAACGGACGTGAATGGCGACTCAAATACTTCGATAAGCATTCAACTAACGGTGCTGAGAAGAGGAGATGTAGACCATGACAACGATGTAGACATAATGGATGCCTTATACATAGCGAAATACACGGTGGGAAATGCGCCAGACCCGGGCGTGTTCATTGGAGACGTTGAGCCTGCTACTGGTAACAATGCAGTAAACATAATGGATGCCTTATACATAGCGAAATACACGGTGGGAAATGCAGGTGAACCATGAAATTTGTTTGCCACGAACACGCGGAGAACAAAGCGAGAAGAACAATTTATAAACCCCCTCCCCCCCTCAAAATAGTTATAACATCGTGAAGATTTATTTCAAACATTCGTTGAAGCAACTACAAATATTGATTGAAAAAAATCAATTTACCGGAAGCTTTTTAATATGTCTTGTATGTATCAGGATTAAAGTAGAGCAGTACATATCTGCAAATATAAAACAAAAAGGAGGTGATAAAAAGAAAAATGAAGAAAAACAAATGCAGTAAACTGGTTTTAGTTGCAATTGCAACAGTGTTAGCATCGGCGCTTGTGTTACCAGTATTTGCCGCTAATGAGCATGTAATCATAGGTATTACTTCTGTAAGCGCTGCACCTGGCGATACTGCTACCGTTCCAATCATCGTCTATAACGTGACAGACCTTGCAGCAGGTACGCTTAGCGTTACATATAATTCGTCTGTATGTACTGTGACAGATGTTACGGCTGGTGATCTCTCTATGCTCTCCAAAAACATCAGTGTGCCAGGCATTGTGATAATATCCGCACTTGCCACGAGTGGGCATACCGGTACTGTGTCCTTTGCAAATATCGTGCTAAAAGCAATAGGTAGTGGTGGTGATTCAACTCAATTAAATGTTACTGTTGAGACATTAGGGAGCTATACTGGCATGCAGAATATTCCAGCAACTGTAATAAATGGCACCTTCACCATTTTTAGCGGACCTGCGCCACCACCTTCCCTATCACCACCAGCGCCAGTAACATCTACTACACCATCGCATGCGCCATCGCCTTATCTATCAACAACACCACCCAACTTTGAAGCCTTTTGGGATATTGCCGGTTTATTTTCCGTCTCTTTTTTGGCGTTGCGGAGAAGAAATGCGCGGCGATGAAGGGGGAAGAAATTCAATTCCTCTTCCTTCTCCCTTCTTCCTTCTCCTTATCCCTCCCTTTACACTTTCATATGAATAAGAATTCAAAAAGCGGCTGCTATCTTTTACTAGTTATATAATATCTAACATCTAAACTATAACAGAAAGGAGGTATAAGAAAAAAAATGGCGAAACACAAAAGCAATAAAGCAGTTTTAGTTATAATCATGGCAATGTCCGTGTTTGTATCGGCGTTTGCGCTTACAGTATTTGCCGCTAATGAGAATGTAATCGTGGGTATTACTTCCGACCCCACAATTTCAGGCGCGGCACACGGCGATAACGCTACCATTCCCATCATCGTATATAATGTGACCGACCTTGCAGCAGGCACGCTTAAAGTTACATACGATTCCTCCGTCTGTAATGTGGCTAATGTCACAATCGGAGATCTCCCCGAAGTAGTAAAAAACCTCGGCAGACCGGGTCTTGCGATAATATCAGCATTTAACTCCGAAGCGGGGCTTACCGGTGATGTGATCTTTGCCAACCTTACAATAGAGGCAATTGGTACCCCAGGAGAAACAAGTCCATTGAATATTACTGTTGAGATATTAGGGACCTATAGCGGGGTAACTATTCCAGTTGCTAATATAAGTGTAAACAATGGCACATTCGCAGTATTGGACGTAATTGAACCATCCGTAACAAATAAATCCATCGGCAATTCCAGATGGGCATAAATAAATGAGGGGGAGGGGGGAGAAAGGATGACGAAAAAGATGAGGGATAAAGTCGTTTTATTTGCAATCATAGCGATTTCCGTGTTTGCATCGGCGCTCGTGCTGCCAGCCTATGCAGCTAATGAGAATGTGGTTGTCGGTATTACCTCAGACCCCGCGATTTCAGGCGCTGCGCCTGGCGATACCGCTACCGTTCCAATTATCGTCTATAACGTGACAGACCTTGCAGCAGGTACACTTAATGTTACGTATAATTCATCTGTATGCACAGTGGCAGACGTTACGGCTGGAGATTTACCCATAGTTCTAGAAAACGTCAGCCTTCCAGGTCTTGCGATAATATCAACAGTTGACACTGCGGGACACAACGGTACTGTGACCTTTGCCAATCTCGAAATAGAGGCAATAGGCAGCCTTGGAGAAACGAGCCCATTAAATATTACCGTTACGCTATTAGGGACATGCAGCGCGGGGGCTATTCTACCTGCTAATATAAGTGTAAACAATGGCACATTCACAGTCACTGGAGCACAGAGGTGGTATCTGCATAACGATACCATAATGTACAAGGGAAACGAGTCCAAGCCAGGAGGAACGATAACGATAGCAAATGGTACTTCTTCTATCTGGCGAGCGGATGAACAAGCGACAGTGGATGTCGGCTTTCCCGCAGGGAAGAATTGGACCGGAAGGATAATGCTTAATGAATCGGTTGCCAGCGGTAATAGTAATAGCTTCACTGTTCATGTTGGCTCGTTCAATGGTAGCGTGTTCATCTCCCATGGTTCACAAACAATAAACGGTGACGGGGGCACAACTTACTTCCTATCAATCTCCGTGGGCACATTCACCATAACCACAAATGAGTTCTTAGCACTACAAATAAACTCCTCCGGGGCCGACCTCAAAGTGAAGACAGGAGGCGGCAACAGCTTCCTTACATCACCGGAATCAGACCCAAGCTACCCAATTCCTGAACTTAGCTCAATTATCCTCTTTTCCATCGGACTGCTTGTGCTCGCAGCTTACATTTTGCGAAAACGGTCCGGGCTGAGATAAAAAATGAACAGCACAAATTACAAAATCTTGAGGAAAATGCAGAAAAGAGGAGTGGAAGAAGAGGTAAAAGCTGCGGAAAGCCATCTTAACGAGACACTGTTGCCTATAAAAGGGAATGTTAGGGATGAGATAGGGGGGAAATTTATTGATAAATTTATAAATTGTTTCAAAGTAACAGGCTCGCCTATTGTTATAAATCTCGATCACAACGTATCAGAAAAGCCATTAGCGGAATCAGAAAAGATTGTAAAAGAACTCGAGATGATTGTTGAATCAACAGCATGTCATGTATCGGGTTATAAATTGAATTTCCAATCGCTGTTAACCTTTCTGATTGCAAAAAGGCCGTATTTTGCTCAAGAGATTAAAGACCGGTTTAAAGCGAGAACAGATGTAGAGCCGGTAGTATGGTTAGATCAGAAATTAGGCGATGTCCCAAGCACGAACTTCCAGGCTGCGGATATTCTCTATAAATTGGGCTTCGATGCGGTACACGCCTTACCACAAATTGGACCTGACTGTGCCGGTGCCGTCCAATTAGCTGCCGAAAGAAATGATATGGCAGGGGTTGTACACGTTATAAACATGACGCATGATGGTTATAAAACTGCCAGGGCGGATTACTTTAAAGAAGAGATAATTGACAAATTGCGAGAACGTACTCTTGGTAATTACACATATCCCGTAAAACTCGGTACCGAGACGACAAATGTCAAAATCAGAGCTATTGGAACTATTGAGCCCGCAAATAGACCTTACGAATTATTTGACGGATATAGAAGGATATATAATGATAAAATCATGATAATCTCAATTGGAATTGGTATTCAGGGTGCATTGCCCGGCTGTGCTTTATATGCCGGTGCGACATGCGAAGGTATAGGCAGATTTATCTTTAAAGGAGAAAAAGGGATAGAGAATGCGGAGAATATAGAAAAAAAAGCGGACTTGTGTAAACAATGCGCTTTGCTCACGCTTTCAGCGAAATACTCCAATGAACCTTATCCTTTAGAAAAGATACTGGGTATTCTTAAGGAGTTCAAGCCAGAAATCTCAGAGAAGACAAAAGAGGATTTAGATATGATATACCAGGTAAGGAAGAGCGAATTGCCTTTATTGTAATATGTCAACCAGCGAAGTGATGATTGGTAAATGCAGAGTTGCCGCGGCGAGAATCACACCAAAAGAGATTTGAAAAAGGAGATTGCGCATATTTGTGGTGGTGTGTGGGGGGGAAAAATTGGAGTCGTTCTTTGATTACACTAGTGGATAGGGCTGCCTCTCTTCCGGAAGCACAGGTAAGCGCATCGTATTCAACAACAGAGTACCTTCGACCTCTTTTGCACGTTCTAAAAGCAATTCCTTACCCGTGGGCGTGAGTGCGAATATCGGAATTGCCGTCCCTGCCTGTAAAATAGCTTTTTCTTTTGCCAGTTCTCTTATCTCTGACGATGCGCAAGCAGTAATCATATCTGCTATTTCACAGAACTCCTGAGCGTCTTTTCCTGAGATGCCCGTCAGATGCACACCGAATATCACTGCTTGCTTGCTGATAGCTCTACATTTTTCCGCCTCTTCCCGTGTGGACGCAGTAACACCCGCTTTTTTGTAGCCAAGCTCAAGTGCCATCCGCAACCCCGCAGCCTGGTCTATTCTTGGCGTGTCAAGTATTTCCCCGCCTTTCGCCTTTATTTTCTTTATTATTCCTTCAACAGGTGTAGTCTCGATTACACCGCTAAGCCTCGCCCCTATCCCCTGCACAAGCGCATGATTGGATGTGATTACAGTACCTGCGCCTTCACAAACGGTTACGGTGGCATCGAGCAAACCCCTGCGAAGCGCAGTCATGAAAGTCTCAGAAGCGCCAAAACCAACAAAAGCATCCATCTCTACTTCTCTGTCCGCGGTGCACATCCCAAAATCTTGTATTCGAAATTCTATATTCTCTTTTATCACTTTTTCGTTCAGTTCCTTTATTCCCTGTATCTTCTCCCATAGTGGGCAATATTTGAGCAGAGGCTTACCAACTTCAACTACTTTACCGTTTTCTACCACTACTCTCGCTTTCCCCAGGGTTTCAAAGATATGCCTGTCTTTATTCATCTTCGTTTCAATCAATTAGCAATACTCAGTCAACAAATCCTTAGTCGCCTTCAGCACTGCTTCTTCTGATTTATACCTCTGTTTCCAGCCCATGTTTTTCAGTTTCGTAGCATCGAGCAGCATAACGGGCACATCACCTCTCCAGCCACGTGTGCCACCTGTGAACCGTAATTTGGGTGACACCTGCAGCTCTTCGCTCACTATCTCTGCGATTCGCCGCACACTTGTCATCTCATCAGTACCTATATTAAAGATAAAGATATTCACACCTTCTCTTTTTGCGTTCAAACCCGTACACATCGCTTTTATACAGTCACTCACATAGATATACGATTTCGTCTGCTTACCATCGCCCAGGATTTCTAACTCCGCGGGATTGTCCCTAATCTTATTTATGAAGTCGTAAATCACCCCGTGCGAAGACCTCCTGCCTATTACATTCGCAAACCGGTATATCCATGCCTGCATATCAAAAGTATGACAGTAAGACGCGATTAAAGCTTCACACGCGAGTTTCGAGGCACCGTATAATGAGATAGGTATCGTGGGATATTCTTCGGGTGTGGGTAGTTCTTTCGCATCGCCGTAGACGGTGGATGTAGATGTGAATATCAACCTCTTTACGCCTTTCGTCCTCATTGCTTCCAGCACGTTATAGGTTGCGATTACATTCTGCTCCAGATGAACTCTTGTGTCTGCCACGCCCAATCGCACCTCTGGATTCGCAGCGAGATGCCATACTTCTTCTATCCCTGCGAAAAAACGCGTGATGTCCTCATGCAAGAGGTCTATTTTGTAAAACCGGATTCTTTCCCTGTCCACGTGATGCGTTATGAATTCCTCGTCTCCCGCACTCAGGTTATCCAGTACCATTACCTCATGCTTATCTGCTACTAGCCTATCCACAACATGTGAACCTATGAAGCCCGCGCCACCGGTAACTATGATTTTCATCTTATGCTATGCATTGAATGACCGTTACAAAAATAAACTTCAATAAATTCAATATTTACTTTGCTACTCATACTTGGATGCGCATTTAATATCCAGTTGGCTTGCAGTCACATGATCCGGCGTATCCTGCACACCTATGACGCCTACCTCTTGACCTTTCTTAAGGCTTTGTGATAGACTTCCTGTATACGTCACTGCGATTGTAGCTTTTCCATCATTAAGCTCAAAATTATAGCCCTCTTTGCTCCGACCGGAAGATACGTTAGCGACCCTTCCTAAAACTTTTACATTCTTGCCTACGTGCACACTACTATCATTAGTAATATTCGAAACGCTCAAATACGGAGCGATGTCTGATGAAAGTGATTCGTATGCGAGAATAGCGCCTATAAATACCAGCACGACCACGACAATATGGACTGTTTTTAGTCTCACCTCTTCTCTTTACCACCTCCTCTTTCATCCTGTCCCGCTTCCAGAAATGCTACCCGCTCCTTAAGTGCTGCTAACCGCCGATTCAGCCATATAAAAATCGCAAGGAGTGACAGCCAGTAAATGATAGAAACGAGTAATATATTTGACATTCTATATTATATCCCTCCTTTTTCATATATTAATATGTTTACACGGTCTTCTAAGGACCTGACTTCGGATGCTGTTAGCAGTAGATACACGAAGAATAGAATAGCAGCAATGAGGCTCAGTAGCAATGCCTCTATTACTGGTAGACTCATAGAAATTTCCGATACCGTAGGATGTGGGGACCACCATAGCTTTACGGATAAATAATTCAGTGGTAGGAGGGAAAACGCCATAATATTGTACACTGCTCCTACCAACGCTCTCTTCTCTACATTTTCTATGGATAGCTTTATGGATACATAGCCCATGTACGCAATCCACAGGATAAGCGTAATTGTTTGTTTGGTGTTCCAGGTCCAATATGCACCCCATGCCGATTTCGCCCATACCGCACCTGCTATTAACGCTACGGCGCCGTAAACCAGCCCGAAAATAGCCGATACCTCCGCTGTCCGATCGTAGACATGCCGCCGCTTAACTAAGAAGAGGATACTTGCGATGAAGGAAAGCGAAAAAGCAAGGTAGCAAACCGTGATAGCCGGCACATGTACATATAAGAAGTAAATATCAGCCCTTTCCGCTTCTGCTGCGGACACATAATTCGCATAAGACGCGAAGACGCACATCGCCACTGCAAAACCAAGAATAATATCCCGCTTCATGCCTTTATCGCCTCCTTTCACGTTCTTTTTCCCATCATAAAGTTATTTATTATGTCTTGAGCTATATAAAGATTTGATGCGACGAATAGAACTTGCTAAGAGGAGATGACAGATGACCAACAACGCTACCGCAGTAGAAATCTGCGAAGTATCGAAGCGATATGGTTACTTGCAGGCGCTGAACTCCGTGACATTGAATATAGAAGCGGGTGCATTTCTGGCTTTTTCTGGGCACAATGGCGCGGGCAAGACCACGCTGTTGAAGATAATCGCCACGCATATATCGCCTACTTCCGGGACGGTGAAGATATTTGGCAGGGACGCATTCAAAGACGGTGGTGAAATAAGAAGAGAGATAGGATTGGTAACGCATGATAATTTCCTTTACGGCGAACTAACAGTCCGTGAGAATTTACTCTTCTATGCGAGACTATTTTCCGTAAAAGAGAGAGCGTTCCTGGACACTATTGAGTTTTTAGGCATGAACCGCTGGTATAACGTGCGGGTGAAGAATTTATCGCATGGCTTGAAAAAGAGGGCGGACATCGTCAGGGCGTTACTCCACAATCCTGGCTTGATATTGCTGGATGAGCCGTTCTCCGGACTGGACACGAATACGTGTGACCTGCTCGTGAGCTACTTCAAAAGACAGCAGGGGAAGACGCTGTTAATATCCTCTCATTCTTTGGAATGGACGAAGAAGATATGTGATACGGGTGTTCTGCTAGATAGGGGTAAATTAGCGGGCGAATTATCATTTTAACGTAGCCAGATGAAGCCGATAATAGAGTTTTTCGTCACAGTTATGCTCTATCATAAATAAACCAAAAAGGAGCGAGTAAAATTGAGACCGGGATTTAGGGATTTTACAGGGGCAGCGCTAAGGATAGCGGAGAAGGACCTGAGGAACGAGTTAAGACGGTCTTATGAAGTGCTATCAATTCTTACGTTCTCGGTTGGGTCCATTCTGATTTGCAGTTTCGCATGGAGCGGTGGAGCGGTAGGCACAAGCCCGGAAGTGGGTGCCGCGGCACTCTGGATAATCACCTTCTTTGCCAGTATTCTTACTTTTACCACGTCGTTCACACGAGAAGCGGATAAAGGTACGCTTGGCGGATTGAAGACACTGCCCTGCTCACCACTGGCAATCCTCACGGGTAAAATCATTTACGGAATAGTGCTGCTTCTTTTCGTGGAATGTCTCTTAATACCCTTTTCTATTATCTTTTTAAACCTCGACCTGGGCGAGAGAGCTCCGGCTCTTCTGCTCGTCTGCTTCTTAGGTGCGGTTGGGCTCTCGTTTGCCGGCTCTTTTGTATCCGGACTTGTGATGTTCTCAGAAGGCAAAACGTTACTCCTCTCTCTACTCCTTATTCCTGTTTGTATACCCGTGCTTATACCCGCGGTGTCCGCGACCAGGAAGATTATCAGTGAGTCGGGTATCACAGAAGTGATACCGGAATTGAAACTGTTAATCGCCTTCCTATTCATGATAACCGCGGTAATGATTCTTACTTTCAGATTCGTGCTTGAAGAGTAATTAAATGGTATCTTTATTAGCCGAATCTCCTTCAAAAGGAGATAGATATAAGAAAGAGAAGAGAAAAAGAGAGAGAGGGAGAGAGAAGAAGAAGATGAGCGAGGAGATGATACTGCATCCGCGGCCAAGTGCGATTGTAGCTGCTCTTTATACGCTTCGCGATCTGGATGCAGACGTTGCGATTTTGCATGGGCCTTCTGGTTGCAGTTTCAAACACAGCCGGCTGCTTGAAGAGGATGGTATGCACGTGTTAACCACCGCAATGAACGAGAGCAACTTTGTCTTTGGTGGTCGTGATTCGCTCGTGAGGGTGTTGAGAGAAGCGGAAGAGATGTTTCTGCCTGAGTTGATTGGTGTGATTGGCACCTGTTCGAGCATGATTATAGGCGAAGACCTGCAGCAGGCGATAGAGGACAGCGGAGTGGGCTGTAAAGCGATAGCAGTAGACGTGCATGCTGGATATCGGGACAATACAACAGGCGTTATCCTGACCCTTGAGTCCGCATATAAATCGGGTATTATTAGCAGTGCGGAGTTTGAGCGACAGAAGGGGATGCTTGAAGCGGCAACGAGAATAGAGAAAGAAGTTGGGGCTGCGAGTAAAAGCTATATCCCACCATCTAAAGGCGACTCAAAAATAGACGTGGCGAACAGGCTGCTTGAGCTCATCGAAGCGGGCAAAAAGGGCGTATGCGTTTTGAATGCGAAGAAAGAGACGGCTTTCATCTTCGTTGACATTCTAAGGGCTGTGAATAGAGTTGCAACTTCGGCGCAAATTGTGAATATCGCGAATCTTGATAAAGGAGTGGGTTTGAGCAAAATTAGGGGCTATGCGACGAAGATTCTGGCTGAATTAGCGGCGGAAGGGATAGAAATCGACCACATAATTGGTGGGCTGGATGAATACCCGGTTGCGGGTGATAAAGCGGCTGCATTGATCAAAGACCTCTATTCAGACTACGACTTTGCGGTTTTGCTGGGTGTCTCGCATGCGGTGCCTCTGAGAGAGTACGGTATAAAAGCAGAGATATTCTCGGTTACTAACGGTCCAAGAACGGTGGAACCGTTGAAATGGTTGGGGCATGAGCATGTCGTGCTTGAGATTGACCTGCATCCGAAGACGATGGGTGCTACGGGCATTATTACTTCGGATTTCGGTGATGCAGTGGAGAAGCTGGCTGCAGTGAAGGAGTTCCGTACCTTGAGAAATGAGAAGGATAAATGACCTGAATGCCTTTTTCGTGACAAACGAAGAACTAAAAGAGACGATAGAGTACATAGGCTGGAAGACGTTCATCACAGAGATTAAAAAAGGGTTCGAGCAGAGTTCTTCCGGTGCTAATATCGTGCCTGAAAAGGTGTACGTTAATACCGAAGTGTCAGACATGAGATGCATGCCTGCGTATCTGCCGGGATACAATCGCAATTATTGTGGTGTGAAGGTTGTTTCGACTGCACCTGCTAACAAAAAAATCGGGTTGCCTACGGTACTGGGTGAATATCTACTCAGAGATGCCGAAACACAGCAATTGGTGGCGATAATGCAGGCAGAGGAGATGACCGCGTTTAGAACCGGAGCGGCTACCGGTGTTGCTACTGAAACGTTATCGAGGACGGATTGCAACACGCTTGGTATTATAGGCACGGGAAAGCAAGCATATTACCAGATAAAGGCAATACAGACGGTGAGACCTTCTATTGACCGTATAAAGTTGTTTAATATTACCGAGCAGCAAGCGAGAAAGTTCAAAGCGAATTATGAGCGCGAATTCTCTATTGATTTAGCGGTTGTCAGCCTGGAAGACGCGCTGAACTCGGATATAGTTACCACGGTAACTACCGCCACGGAACCGTTCATTGCCAGTGAACTGATAAAGCCGGGTACGCACCTCAACGGCGTTGGTGCCGACTCGAAGACGAAGATTGAATTTTATCCGGAAGTGCTGAAAAAAACACGAATATTCGTTGATGACTTATCGCAGTGCCTACATTCGGGTGAGATATTCCAGGGCATAGAAAAAGGAGTGGTAATAAGAGCGGATTTGGTACCGCTGGGTGATGTACTGCTCGGCAAAGCAAAGGGCAGGACTGGTGCAGATGATATAACATTCTTCAAATCAACCGGTGTCGCTTTTGAGGATTTGATTACTGCAATACTGGTTTTTGCGGACTTACGGCGATAAGTCAGTGCTCTTGCTCTATCTATCTATCCATGCAAACCCTAACTGTATTTGTATAGCTAAATAAATAAACCACGAGATTACACAAGATTAACGCAAGAAATTAGGATTATTGTTGTATAAAGTAGCCAATAGTGTACGGAAACTATGTTAATATCATTCTTTTTCTCGTGAAAATCCGTGTAATCGTGTGGTTATAAAAAGGAGCTAAACAAATACCCCTAACTTATCTTCTTCGCCGCCTGTTAAAAAAATACAGGATTGGATAAATCCAATCCAAAGCACGTTTAGTTTTTATTCTTTTCTGCGTTTGCGGTGGTTGAAGTACAGGAACAGACCCAATAGTGATACTGCGGGTAGTGCAATAGTTGTGAATTCCGGTACTAAGTTTACATTTTTGAGTTCAAGAACTACATCGTTATAGTCTGGTTCAGGACTGGACCAGACAGTTAGATCCTCGAATGCCACGACGTAAGCGCCTTGATAATCACCACCCATTATGCGATAGAGCTTAGCATGCAGTTTACCATCTGCATTCTTACTTATTTGGCTGTAGTACGTTGGGTTTCCTGTATCGGAAGAGTTAATATACAAACCAAACTCCACACCTGGACTGAATGTTGTGCTGTTTCCTGTTTCTGGTTCCGCAAACAACTGATTCAGGCTACCCGTAGCAGTACTGTACCAGCCCGTAGGATCCGTATAGCCAGCAGAGTGATTGTCAACATATATAGGAACGAGTGTCTGGGTTTGAGTAAACCTGATATTGGTTTCGGAATCATTTACCCAGTTCCCTGCACCATAACGATCATTCAAAATAGTCGTTATTGAAGGTTCGTCATAGGCACTCACTGCACTCACCAATCCAAACACCGCTATGCACATAACCAACACAGACAAGCCAAATATTTGCTTCGTTTTCGTATTCACTTTTTTAGCTTTTCACCTCCTAATTTTTTCGTTCCGCTTTTTTGCCCCTATCTCTACGGCAATATTGCCTGATTCGAGCAATATTATAGATGCCGTTCTCTATAAAAAGACTTTCGGTTTATAGCTGTCGTTTTCCCGTGCAACCAAATTTTAGGCTCTGCTTTTGGAATTCGTCATGCTTGCATAGTTCCTCACAGGACGTGATAAAACGTGTTTCAGATAGTTTAAATAAAATTTGTGCACATCATAAAAATTTTTAAATGCTACGGAAATACATATATACTATTTATCTACGTGCCTCCCAAAAATCTGTACCTCGCGTAAAAAGCGGGGGAGGGAGAAGGGAAGATACATTTTGGCTCAAAACCACCCGTACGAAACCTTAAATAGTTTGACTGTATCTTAACATTATGATATATAGATATGCCGCGAGTTGTCACCGGGTAGAAGAAAGGCATGACCAGGACTAAAAAAACAGGAAGTAAAAGCATATCATCCGGCTACTGCTCCCCGACTGCCGCGCCTGACGCTGAACCTTTTTTTAACGAGATAGAAGCTCTGGCAAAACTGTATGCCAATGACGCTAAGGCGATGAATAGAACGAGCGTAAAATTACGAAGGAAACTGCCGATGCTCACTCCAGAAGACTTTAACCCTTTGAACACGATACTGATATGCCGTAACCCGGAGGAGCGAATCTTGATTTTGAAGGAGATTTCGGATATTAACCCTGAAAAATGAGTAAATCCCTATTTACTCTATCTACTCTAACCGGCGCAGGTATTCCATACTCTTTATACCCGCCTCTACTGTGTACACCTCTGTCACCAGCAGACCGTCAAAGTCTTTAGCCCCGTGTAACACCTTCTTCCAGTCCAGGTTGCCATCACCCACGGGCAGGTGCAGGTCGTCCGTACCGAAGTTATCGCTTACATGCATATGTATTATGTCCACACCGTTAATGCGAAGGAACTCATCCAGCGTCCCTGTCGTATTCGCATGTGCCACGTCAAGGCATATCCCGAGGTTATCCATACTCACACCATCTACTAGTCGAACGAGTTCTTCTGGCGTTCGTCCCAGCAGCATATTCATGGATATTAAATTCTCTACGGCTATCTGCAATCCGTATTCGGAGGCTGTTTCGCAAATTGCACGTAATCCCGCAATCGCTTTCTGAACTGCTCTATCCGGCATCTGGATGGATAAAGGCGAGAAGAGACCGGGATGCACCACGCATATACTATCAATGAACTCATGTGCCGCCACTATACTCGCTTTTATCTGTCTTACGCTCTCTTCCCATATTGGCTCATTCACACTCGCTATATTGATGTCGGAAAGCGGCGTGTGCAAAGAGAGAACAAGATTGGTTGTTGCATATATCTCCTTCACTCGCTCTTTGAATTCGCCTTCCACTTTCTGCACGCCTTCGCCCACGATTTCCCAGCCCTGAAAGCCGGCGTCTTCTAACCTGTACATCCACTCTATGGGATTTGCAGTTGCATCCACAGAAGAGAAACTTATCTTCGCTCCTTTCATAACACTTTTTCCGTCTTAGAGAAAAAAAGGGGGGAGAAACTTTATGACGATCTTTTCAGTCACCTTTTTCCCGCAATAGATATGCGACTGCAAGTAGTCCAATGAACGCAAGAACGAAATAGAAGTCGGGTATGGGTAGGATAGGCGGCGGCGGTGTTGTAGTTGTACCTAAAGAAGGTGATGGAGATGGGGTTGGTGACGGAGACGGAGACGGTGTTGACGTTGGAGTAGGCGAAGGACTTGCAGTCATATGGGGCGTCACTGTGGCTGTAGGCACAGGCGTTGATGATGATGATAGTGGTGTGGGCGTTGTTGTATTAATGGGTGTGGGTGTGGGAATAGGCGTTGGAGTTGGAGTTGGAGTTGGAGTTGGGGCGGTAGTATGCGTATTGCTGGATGCTTGTGCTGTTGATACGACATGAACGGTCCCTTCTTTCTCTCCTGCTGTTATCGTGATTTCACCGAGCGGGATACCTTCTGTATTCATAGTAAATACAAAAACACCTTCTGAATTCGCTGGTACTTTGACCTCCGATGTGATTCGCAAGTTTACCGAAGTTGCATTCTCCGCCGCTTTGCCATAGACCGTAACATCCCTTTTGCCTTTGACATCCACGGCTATACCTTTCCATGTGGTGGGCAAGGACATAGAAATCCGGGCAGTCCCATTAGTTGCTCTTTCAGGTCCTTCTAAAGGATATTCTATTTTAGGCAAAAGAGGTATTGGATTATTTATAGAAATTCGAACATCTTTTACGTGTTTCACAGATACAGAAAATATTTTATCTAGTTTCTCTCCTTCCGGGAAGTGAATATCGTGGAATTCTTGTGAATATTCACCATCTGATACGCTCAAAGCGAGGTCAAATGACGATTTTATCCATACAGATTCATTTGGCGATGCCTTACCTGAAATTGATACATCGTGCCCTTGCACTACTACTACTGGTTCCGGGGGTACATTCAATTCCGTTACACTTGCATTAGCAGTCGTTATTAACGCTATATTAATGAGCACACAGAGTAACAGTAAGAGTAGCACTATACCAGTACGCGGTACAAACGCAGTATATTTTAGAGACATCGCGGTCACCTTCCATATTATATCAGAATCTTAGCTTAATATAATAGCATGAAGACCCTCTTTATATACTTTCTCCACTGACGTCAACGAACTTTTCGCATTATAAAATAGTTAGGCGTTCGGAATGCCCTGCCCCTGTGCCCCATACACGAATACGTTAACAGCTTGCGCAATTATGTTAGTTAAGTTCAAACCTGAGCTAACAACGCTTCGATTTCCGGATTAGAGCAAACATCACCGGGTTTATTAGCCGTCAAATTACAGATAAGTGCAGTTAGCACCTTCGCTTCCTGCACTTTATCCAGCATTTCCCCGGAGCCAAGGCGGTAATACTTACAGCCAAGTACTAATGTCGGCACGCCACCACCAGGGCTATATCTGGCAAATATATCCCGGTCCGCAGTAGAATTGTTCATATTGTCATGCAATGAAATGTAACCTTCAAACTTTGACGTCACGTTTACTATTATGGGATGCTCCCATTTGCAATGCCCGCAGCCATCAGAACCAAAGAAATAAACGATTGGTTTCCCCTCTTCCAGGCAGATGTTCTCACCACTTACAATGAAATTGCCGATTGTTCCTTTCCGCTCCTGCGGTGCGCGCGCGCGAGTTTCCGCTTCCTTCTTAAATTCGCTTATATCTATCCATTCTCCAGGAAACAGCAATTTACCATCTTTTGTTATAGTTATATACGTTATATACGTCTTTACTATCTGCGACTCCCCCCTCTGGGATAGATTTAATGCTACTTTATACAGGCTCTCCCCTTCCACCGCGGTTATATTTACCAGCTCTACATCAACTCCAGCTCCAGGTAGGACGAGATAATTTGAGATAAAGCTAACCGTCTCATTTCCCGCCCGTTCTGGCGTTAATACATCCGTAGCACGGGAATTTTGCAGTTGCGGTAAAGCGAAAACACCGGCTAACACACCGATTACAACACCCGCTATTAAGCCAATAGCTAAAGCACTGCCAATCTTCATTCCCGCTCCTCCGCTTTTCTCTTCACTTCACTTCACCCGACATTTGACGTCTTCTGTTACGGCAGTTACTAAATCATCTTTTATGAGTATAAAAACCCCTTCTAAATTTAAGGCGCTAGTTGCTAGTTATAACATAACATTACGGCATCGCAAGTCAAAAAGTTATTTATGAAAGATGAACTGGAAGGATTACCCGTACGACTTCGAATTAGGGAATATAAAGAGAGAGATAAAAGAACGAGACGCTAAAATAGTTGGACTGCAACTGCCTGACGGACTTAGAACCGTAGCTACGAGCATCGCCGCTGAGATTTCTGATACAACAGGTGTAGCAGTGATAATCTCCGGGAATTCATGCTATGGCGCGTGCGATATAGATGAGAAACTGGAGCGCGAGGTGGATTTGCTCTTCCATTTCGGGCATACCTGCTCTTTCCCTTTTAAACCCCAGGTCGTTTTTATAGAGCTCAGAAGCAGCGTTGATTTGAAACCCGTGGTGGAGATGGCAGTAGCTGCGATAAAAGGCGACTCCGTGGGGTTAGTAACGACAGTGCAGCATGTCCATGCTATGAAAGAAGCGAAGTCGTTACTCACTCGTAGGGGTAAGGCGGTAATAATAGGTAAATCCCCCGCTCTAAAGTACGAAGGACAGGTATTGGGCTGTGACTTCTCTTCCGCCATGGTACCCTGTGACGAGATTTTGTTCTTGGGCAGTGGAACGTTTCACGCTGCGGGTATCGCATTGTACACCGGTAAGCGGGTAATTGCTGCTGATCCGTTCTCCATGCAAATAAACATACTTGAGGCTGAAGAGCAGAGGAAGAGGCGGTATCTTGCAATCGCACGCGCGTTGGATGCGAAGTCGTTTGGTGTTCTCGTGAGTACGAAGAGCGGGCAGTCCCATCTCAGTGAAGCGGTTTCGCTCCAGCGAAAAGCGTTGGAGAAAGGGTTAACTGCTTTTGTTATTGCTATGGACGAGCTGACCGAGCTAAATTTGCATGGATTTAAGGTGGATGCCTTTGTGAATACCGCATGTCCACGGTTGGCGGATGATTTTGATCAGTTTAAAGTCCTTTCTGTTAAGGAGTTCGAGGTTGTTCTCGGAGAACGAGGTTGGGATGATATTTTCTGAGTTCAATAGCATATGGTGGAAAGGTTCGCACCCACAGGGCGATATTAAGATATTAATGGGATTTAACAATCGCTTTGAGTATGTCACTTGCGGTTAATATGCCCACAGGAGCGCCATGAGTAGGTTTCCGGGACAGTACCAATAATCTATGTATGTTCAGCTCTTTCATTGTATCAGCAGCTTTCTTTATCGTCATTTCTGGCTCTATCGCCCTGACAAAGGTAGACATAATATCCTCTGCCGTTAAGCGGTTCCAATCCTGGTCAAAGAATTTAATGAAGTCAATCTCTGATATAACTCCTACTACCTCGCACTCAGGCGTAATTACCGCAATGCCCGATATTGCTCCCTCTACCATAATCCGTGCAATTTCATTCACCGATGTGTCAAGCGGTACGGTAATAACACCCCGCGTCATCACATCCCGTACCCTTTTCTCTTTTGATAATTCCATTTTCTCTACACATTAGTAGTCAGTCGTTGGTATTTTATCAATCATTTGCAGTTACGCTCTACATATCGCCCTCTCTGCTCTATCTCCGCTACTCTTCTCAATACTTGCGTGGCATCGTTCGGGAAAGAGCTCATGTAACCCTTTATAAACGCTGCTTTTAGCTGCTCATAGGATTCATGCGTGCCACCAAGACTTTGTAAAAACACATGTACGTCTACGCCTCTTCCCTCTATGCTCGATTCGATAAACGATAACCCGAAGTCAATCAAATAGAGGATATTGTCCTTACCCAAAATGATATTGGACGTGGTCAAATCATCATGGATGATCCCATTTCTGTGCAATATGCCAACAAGCGTACCTATTCGCTCGCTTATCGCCTCATTCATCACTTCCCGCACTAAATCGCCTTCTATCCTCTCCATCACCAATTCGTAATCGCGGACGTCAAAGATAATAGGGGTAGGCACACCCTTTCGTCTCGCTTCTGAGATTATCTTTGCTTCACTTCGCGTCCTCTCTTTCCGTATTCGCTCGTCTATTTCCCTTACCCGGTACCGCTTTTCTATTCGTCGTTTATAGACGAGGTCGCTTTTTATCTCTACTACTGCCTCAGCGCACTGTATCATCATAAGGATGTCCCCGAAGTACTCCGTGCTTATCAGTAAGTACAAGGTAATACAAGGTAAAGGTACGCAACTTAAAGCGTAATTACCTTCTTTGCTCTGTCCAACTCTTCCAGCAGGTCTTTCAATTCCAGCTTCTGCAGACCCGCGGGAATATCTGCTTCTGCTCTCTTCCCCAGTAGTTTCATCCAGGCATAGCACGCAAATAGAGGTACTCCGGCACTTCTTGCCATTTCTACCAGCTCTAGCGGGTCTGAAGGTACAGCCATCGCCGCGGCATTCTTCTTTATCTCTTCCGCATAGCCTTCTAATCCCGGGGCATACCTGAACTCTTTAGTCAGCAGCGCTGACAACCCCTCCTGCATAAATACTACCGCAATATCCGCTCCTGCTTTCTTTCGGTTTGTAGCGACGATAAGAGCGCTCAAATATGAGTTTATCGTCCCGTCCTTACAGACAATTAACGTTTCTACCAATTTTTATCACCATGAGGTTAATATTGAGCATCATATATATTTATTTATTCTGTTTTTGTATTTGTTTAGCTGTTGTGAAGATGCAAGATACAAGATGCAAGTGGAAGCACGAAAGCAGAGTTCTGTTTCTTCTCCTCACCTCAAACCTGTATCCTGCATCTTGAATCCTAGCAGCTAAACAAATACTATATTTTTATTTTATGCTATTTTGCAACTCTACGGAATGCTCCGCCGGGGATTTGAACCCCGGTCGTGGGCTCGAGAGGCCCGCATGATTGGCCGAACTACACCAGCGGAGCACTGCACTCCCTTCTCTTTTGATACTATAATTTATATCGTTCTACTGTTCCGGCTTTCCAAGCGCGATAAAAGCATCGCATACCTCGTCCGGGTCGCCTCGCATCACTATCTCGCCTTCGTCTATCATTATCGCTTCGTGCACCAGCTCTCGAACTATATCGAGTTGATGGCTTACAACTAATATGGTGGGATGGTATTTACGATTCAACTCCTTAATGGAGTTTGCGATTTTACGCATCGAGATGGGGTCGAGGTCGCCAAAAGGCTCATCTAACAGTAGAACTTCGGGGTTTGTCGCCATCAAACCTGCGATTGCCAGCCGTACATGCTCACCTGCACTTGTTTCGGCGTTGTGCCGTCTAAATAGTTCGGGCGCCAGGTCAAGCGCATCGAGGTATGGTTTAGCTGCTTTAAACGTCTCGGATGCCGGGAACTTCGGGAAAAGCTCCTCGAATGTATCCATGCTAAGCCCTAACTTTTCGAGTTTCTCCTTCGCCTCTAACTCCGGCATGTCCGCAATCCTGAGGAGTGCATCGAGTGTTACATCGCTTATCCCATACTCCTTCGCTTTATCCATCGCCTGCCGTACCATCTCAAGCTTCTTTATACCGAACTTTTGTGCAAAGGTATCCTGAACAAGTTGATAGGGCGGGAGCGTGAATTCCTGGTGCAAGATACCCAATTTGCTTCTCGCCTCCATTGCTCTCCTGCTACCGAGAGCAGCAATATTAGCGAAGTCCACAGTGCCAATCCGGTATAATACCCAGCCCTTATCCGGCTGCTCAATACCTGCAAGTAATCGCATTAATACGGTTTTACCCATTGCAGAAGGACCAATTATACCCAGCATCTCGCCACGTGGAATCTTCAAGTTTATATTCGGCATCTCTATCGTCCTTATCAACGTGTTGCTTGTGTATATCACGTACCTCTTCCATACGCCGTTAATATCAATCATTATGTCTTTCTTATCCTTTATAGGAGCTATAGGCTTTACCGGCTCGAGCAGTGCTAAGAACTTACCCGTTATCTCCTCTACGCTGCCTTCATCTATTATCTTACCTTTATCCATCCAGATTAACCGGTCAGCGAGGTGTTTATGCACTTCTGGCATGTGAGACACGACCAGAACACTGATGTTCGTTGCTTCATTTATCCGCTTTATACTATCGAGCAGTTGCTCACGCGAAATCGGATCAGACATCGTGCTGGGCTCATCCAGGAGTAATAATGAAGGTGATTTAGCAAGCTGACGTGCAAGTAAAACTTTTTGCTTCTCCCCACCGCTTAATATAGGGAAGAAATATTTATGCTTCTCGCGCAGCCCCACAAGGTCAAGTATTTCAAGCGCTTCCTCCTTTAACTCCTCGTATTCGTCTTCTATCTGCGGTATCTCTTCAAACCCCGTTTGCATCGCACGAAGCCGTAATATAATATTATTCAACACGGACTGGTTCCAGAGAGCGAATGAACGCTGAAGATGAATCGCCGTTTTTTTTCGCAGTATCTGGAAGTCAGAAAAAGGCGAATCCACCGTTAGTTTTACCCCGTCTATCTCTATGCTCCCCTTGTCAAACGTCTCGTAGCCCCGGAGCATCCGAAGCAAAGTCGTCTTTCCTGCACCACTCCGCCCGATTACCCCCACTATCTCGCCCTTTTCTATATTGAAAGATACATTATCCAGTGCTACCACTTCCGTGCCTATTTCCGGCAGTTTATACTTCTTACTCAGTTCTTCTACACGTAATGTTTCGCCCATCTTCTTCGCTCCTTTCTTTTATATATGGATGTAGCATATAATATTTAACGGTATATTTTTATTGAAAAGAAGCAGAACGAGCTGCCTCTTCCTTTATCCTCTCCGCTCGTTTACGTCCAACACCTGGCACCCGTTCTAACTGCGTTATATCAGCACTTGCCACTTCTTCCGTACTCCGAATCCCGGCAGAGTACAAACTCCTTGCTATTACCCGACCAACCCCTTTAATAGAAACCAGGCTGAGCAACTCTGTTCTTGCACCGTACCTTATCCTGTCAGTTAATATGCTCAACCTCGTATACATCTCGCCAGC
>JBAQFZ010000023.1:0-17604 GCA_049287525.1 Halobacteriota archaeon
GAAGACGAGATAAACAGGCTGAAGGGCGAGAAAGGAAAGCCAAAGGTCTCGCCTAAGACAATTGAAAATGAAGTTGACATCCCAAACCAAAAAGGGGAAGGGGGAGGGAAGAAAAACTGGCGAAAAAGTGCGAAGAAGCCCAGAATTAAAGAGGATACTGGAAGAAGCGGGGGTCACCATTTCTGCGGGTGAAATCTCCAACATCCTGACGCAGGAGAAGAAAGAGGAGCTGACAAGGGAGCGCGAGGAGATCTTAAAGGCTGGTTTGGAGTCCTCAGGTTACTTTCACACCGATGACACGGGCTTGAAGCATAAGGGGAAAAATCACCATGTTCACGTGATCTGTAATGCACTGTTTTCCGCTTTCTTCATCACCCCTAAGAAAGACCGTGAGAATCCCGATGAGGAGGAGAAGGGAAAACTGGAAAAAGCTGCTTGGGAAAACATGATGTCCATTCTGGATACTTGCAGAAAACAGGGTGTCGGTTTCTTTGATTATGTCAAAGATATATTTTCAGGAAAACGTGCACTGACAAGATTGGGGCATCTTATTTCCCAAAAAGCATCTATTGAGTCCACCTTTTATTGAGCAGATACCATGTTCCTATATTTAAATATTGCACTCTTCTTCCAGGAAAGCTAAAACTTCTGTCACTTCCGCAGTTGCAACACATACTACCGTATCAGCTCCTGCGTAGTAGAGATAGAGCGTATCATCTACAACAACAGCACCGCAGGTAAATACAACGTTGGGCACCGCTCCATGTAGCTCATACCACTCTTTAGGCTCAAGAAGAGGACTTTTGCTTCTCATCAATATCTTCTCCGGGTCTTTACGGTCCATCAAAGCCACGCCAAGCCGATAGTGCACCTTGTCATCTACTCCATGGTAAATTACGAGCCATCCTTCCTTGAGTTTTATAGGTGGTGCGCCACCGCCGATTTTAAGATATTCCCATCCCTCTCTTGGGCTCATGACGATGTTGCTATCTCGCCAATGAACAAGGTCATCCGAGTATGCAACCCATATATGAGGAGGAATTCGGTGATACATCACCCACTTATCTCCTATCTTCTCAGGGAACAGACAGATGTGCTTGTTATCAACACCAGGAAATGGATACGTTCTCTCCCCCCAGTTCCACCGATGAGCTAAGAAGTCATCCACCTTTATGGATGTCATTGCTATTTGGATACATCCCCACCCGGCTCTTGGAATATTCCCCACTGCCGTATAACTTAGATAAACTGTATCCCCAACCCTTACCAATCTGGGGTCCTCGACCGTGCGCTCGAGATCATTCAATGGGTCAGGCATAAATATCGGTTCCTCTAACCGCTCATCTATCTGGAACCCGTCCTCGGAAGACGCGTATCCCAACCTTGAAGTGCCCGTCTTCACTCCCTGCGCCCTGTACACGATGTGGAATTTCCCCTCTTCATACAATACCGCCGAATTATACACCATGTATGATTCCCATGCGTTCTCTCTCTTTGGCTTCAGTATCGGATTTCCTTCATATCTTTTTAACACTTTATTCTTCTCTCTTTTTTTCCACTCAAAAAAGCCCTAACATTTCTTCCTTATCCACGGTGGCTACGCAAACTACTCTATCTGCGCCACCGTAATAGATATAATATCTATTCAACACCTCACATGCTCCGGAAGCAAATACAACACGTGGTATCATTCCTCGTATCTCATAATACATCTCGGGTTCGAGAATCGGTTCAGGATACCGGTATAACAACTTTGAAGGGTCATCCAGGCTGAACATTGCCGCCCCCACTCTATACACTCCATCCTCGTCAACTCCATGGTATATCAGCAACCACCCCTTCTCCGTCTTTAATGGTGGAGCACCGGCACCAATCTTCTTTCCCTCCCATCCTCCAACCGCTGCCATAATTTCTCGCATCTCATACCACTCAACTAAGTTATCTGAATAAGCAATCCAGATACCCATCTCCTCTTCAAGCATCGGTCTATGGAGAAGCACATATTTGCCATCAATCTTCTCGGGAAAGAGGACCGCATCTTTATTATTCGCCTCTCCACACTCTATTTCATATCTTTCCCATTGTATAAAATTAGTTGTGGAGCCTAAACCAATCCGTACTCCCCTCTCAGAATAAGCAGTGTAGGTCATAAAAAATACACCTTCAAGCTTTACCACCCGTGGGTCTTCACACCCTCGTGGTTCCCGAATCAGTTTCGGGGCGATAACCGGCTTGTCAAAGCGAAAGAAGTTAAAGCCATCTATACTTACCGCATACCCAATTCGTGAAATACCATCCATCCCCATAGCCCTGTAAAGGAGGTGAAATAGCCCATGATCATAAACAACCGTAGGATTAAAAACATTCTTCGATTCCCATTCGTTCTCAGGTTTGGGCTTCAATATCGGGTTGCCTTCATAACGCCTCAGTTTCATTCAATTACAACCCCCTCTCTTTCAATACCCTGGTAAAAACGTCTATGTATATGCCGGCTATTTTCTCCGCCGAATTCATGTGCGTGAACACTTCTTCCGATTCTATAACGCTCTTTGCTATCCTTTCATCTTCACAAAAGGCGACCAACTTCCTGCACAGGTCCTCGGTATCTGTATAATAGACCACTTCATCCTTTAACGGTTTGAAATACTGTGATTGCTGTGGAATGAAGATCGGACAACCGGCACCCATTGCCTGGAAGATTACAGAGGATAGAAGCCGGTGATACGTGTTCTGATATTTATGGAAGATGACTGCATCCGAAGCAAACAAGTACTGATCAAACCTCTCATCCGATAACGCCCCCTCTTCACGAACAATCATCCATGGCGGCGCCAACTCCTTCTCAAGCATCTCAAAGTCTGGCGAAACAACAAATAACAAAACTGCCTTATACTTCAGCCCTTCACACAGGTATCTGAGATAAGGCAGATATCCCCTCTGGCAGAAGATGTAGATTATCTTCTTATCCACGGGCAATCCTAATTTTTTTCTGCTCTCAATCTTGTCACCACGTCTTACCGGGAAACAGGGAAATGGGACGTATTCTGCATCGGGATAAATATCCATCAAGAACTCTTGCCGTTCATCGAAGTAAACCACGTTATCCCACATAAACTGATAAAACCACGTTTCCTCAGGTAATTTATCTTCGTGAACAATATGAATAGTTCTTGCTCGCTCTTTAATCATGGGGAATATCCTGGCGAGATGCTCTACTGGAAGCGTCCGTAAGTCCTCAACCACAAAGATGTCATACTCAGTCGTGAGAATAGGTCTCGGGTCAAGGAAGTTTCTTCCGAAGCATCTTATCACGTGACGCTCATCTTTACCGGTAAATTTGTCTTCCCCGAACTCATCCTTGACAAAACTGAATACGGTTACCTTATGCCCCATCTCCAGCCATGCATTCACCAGCGCTTTTGCATGTACAGCAGCGCCAGATTCATCATTCCATGCGGTCATCACTGCAATCTTCATTCACGCTTCACCTTTAACAATGTATTAAAAAGCGCTATATATAGTTTGCCTATTGCTTGAGCTGAAATACTCTTCACATATTCTTCTGCTGCCTTCATCGTGATTTTGTATTCTTCCGACTCGTCAAAGATTGCGCACAACTTCTTCTTCAATTCCTCCTCGCTGGAATACTTCGTCACCTCCTTGTCAAGATATTCCACATAGTTTGAATCCCTGGCAACGATGGGGCAGCCAGAACCAAGACACTGAAGAACCGTGCTTGAAACTACGGCATGTGAAGCGGATTTTTTGTTGAAGATGAGGGCATCTGAGGCATGCAGATAGCCGTACAGTCTTTTTATATCCGGAGCTTCTTCTCTCAGTTCAATCTCCATAACCCCCTGCTTTTGTAGTTTTCTGAACTCCTGAATCCCCGTTTTATCTCTGGTCACCACCAAAAGAAGAATCGGGTAGTCTCTCCTAAGCTCGGCTATGGGAGGGACAACTTCGATAGTACTGTTCGCCGCAGGTCCGAAGCCAAAGACAATCTTCTTATCTTGAGGCAACCCCAAGTTCTTCCTCGCTTCTACCTTATCCCCTTTCGCCAAGGGATAGCATGGATATGGTATCGTATGTATTTTAGCCCGGTCATACGCATTCACGAGGAAGTTTTTATAACGTTCATCGAAACATACGATTGCATCCCAGTCGAATTGATAAAAAGCAGGGTCTTCCGAGAGTTTTCCATCGTGAATTACATTCACCGTCTTCGCCTTCTTCTTTATTCTATGGAAAATCTTGCCAAGCAGGTCCTTTGGGAGCATTCCTAAATCCTGAACAACGAATATGTCATAAGAGCTGGTTAAAAATGGCACGGGATTTAACTTATTAGGTGTATAACCCGAGACGGTAAAACATCTTATGACATAATCCTCGTCTACACCGATAATTTGCGTTCCATGAAAGGCGTAATCGTAAAAAGTGAATACCGTGAGGTCGTGACCTTCTTCTACCCAAGCCCGCCCTATCAGCTCTGCAAGGAAAGATGCCCCGGAATCTGTGTTCCACCCACCCATCATGCCTATTTTCATCTTTTTCACTCCCCTTCCAGCGCCAGCGTCTCAAACAATTGAATGAACTTTTGGGCTATCACCTCCGCGGAATTTCGCTTCACATACTCGCTGGCAGCTTTTAACGTCGCTTTACAAGATTCTCTATCCTCAAAGACATCCATAAGCTTTTCCTCTACGTCACCATAGTTAAGAACTTCTGTATTAAACTCTTCAACAAAATTTGAGTAATGAGCCAAAATTGGGCGCCCCGCACCCATACATAGGTGCACGGTGGATGAAAGCACAGCATCTCGAGATGAGTCAGAATGGTAGATAAGACAGTCACTTGCATGAAGGTACGTATAAAGTTCTTCTGTGCTCAGGGCTTCTTTTCTAAGCTCGATGAATTTATACCTCCACTTTAACGCCTCAAATAGGTCGAACCAATCGTCAACGCTGGTTAAAACGAGGAGAATAAGTGGATATTTTTTGTTTAGCCGCGCTATTCTCGGTAGAAGGCTGAAGTATTTATGTGCAGAGATGCCATAGATAAGAACTATCTTTTTATCTTCCGGCAGCCCAAGCTTTCGTCTCGCCTCGGTTTTATCTCCATGGCAGATTGGATGACAGGGATAAGGAATGATGTGAATTTTCTCAGCAGGGAATATGTCCACTAAGAACCTTTTCCAGCGCTCATCGAAGCATACAATTGCATCCCAATCGAATTTTGCAAAATAAGGGTCATCGAGAATCCTGCCCTGATGAGCTATAAGAACCGTTTTTGCCTTCTCTTTTATCCGGGGGAATATATCAAAGAGCTCCTTCATAGGCATTTTGGAGATATTATGGTGGACAAACGCTTCGTAATCTGCTTCTATGAACGGTTCTGGATTCAAATAGTCTTTGGAATAGTTTCTTATAACGTATGGCTCGTCCTTTTCTCTCGTCTTTATCTCTTCTAAAGGTGCAAAGACCGTGAGCTTGTGCCCTTTCTCTATCCAGCTTCTTCCAACCAACTCAGCATGTACTGCGGCACCACAAGGAACGTTCCATGTAGACATCATGCCTATCTTCATTTCATCCTCCTCCATACAATTCCATGTGCTGGCTTGCTATGACTGGCCATGAGATTGCTCTCCTGTATGTTTCCGTTCTATCAAGCACATATTGCTCAAATTCTTTATCATCAAAAAGGCGAATAACTGTTCTTGCAATCTCTGATATGTTGTATGGAGGAACAAGAAGTTCGTCACAAATGTTTTTAAGCTCTTCAAACTTCGGTATCCTTGAAGCGATTACCGGTTTCTTTGCTCCTATTGCGAGATGAATTGAACCTGAAGCAGACCTATCTTCATGATGATATGGGAGCAGGACAACATCCGATGCCCCAAATATAAATGGTATATCCTCGTTAGGAAAAAATCTATTTGGGAATATAACCTTATCGTGAAGCTTAAGTTCTTTTATCCTCTTTCTGACAAATTCGACGTAATCTCTTCCTTCTTTTGATGCGTTAGGTGCAAGACTGCCAGCAATAAATAGATACACATCTTCTCTTTCTTCTCTTACCTCATCGAGCACTTCAAGTGCAACGTGCATACCTTTAAAGGGCTTGACGAAACCAAACATGAGAATTATCTTGCCCTCTTCCGGTAATTTTAGTCGCGCCCTCGAAATTTTCTTATCTGCATTACTGAGTAAGGACCCGTGAGTGATGACATGGGTCTTCTCCGATGGTATTCCAAGCCGCTCCAATATCGCTCTCTGCGAATCGAGATGGACAATAACTACATCGGCGAGTTCAGCAATCCTCTTAACGAAATTCTCGTCCAAAACACCTCTTTCACAGAATTGACCGGGTCTTACGCAGTGGATAGTTATTATCTTTTTTGCACTTCCATTCAATCCCTCGAGTACCTTGGGTAACCTATCATCAAAATTGTATATGTTGTATTCATGTTGAATATGGACTATATCTACGTCCTTCACATTGCTGAGGATTGGTTCTACATAATCCTCATTCCGATCCCAACAGGGGACCACCTCAAATTTGCCCTGCTTGACTGGTAATGCACCCTTCTCGGCAACCACCTTAATTTCCAGTGCGGGATTCACCTCTCTGAGCCCGTGAATGAGATAATCGGTATATGTGGCTATTCCACACTTTTGTGGGAGATAGGTTGATACGTATGCGATTTTCATTTTTAGTATTCTCTATTTGCCTTCAGATATTCCCATAATTATGTAGTATTTTGCAGTCTTTTCTCCCGCTTTCCTCTTCACAAGTTTCTTCTTTATCAGCTCGTTTATGCTGTTCGCAACCGCACCCTTCGGGACTTTCGCTTCTCTTACAATATCTTCCATCCCTTTTGCTTTTCCCTCGCTTGTCGCACCTTTCTTTAACATCGCATCGTACACCTTTTTTGTGCTGCCCGATAGTTCTTCTACCATTTCTCTTACCTCATGCTTTCCTTTCCTTATGCTATATCCATTTATTTAAATATCACTAAACTTCTAATCCCTCTTTTCTAAAATAAAGAGAGATAGTGCAATAAGCTAAGGCTATACATATTAAAGAAAATACAAAAATTTAAAAACCCTATTTGAAAATTGTTCGCACGTTTTCTCTGCGGAAGAAGATGCTGGCGTTCTTGTCTTACCAAAGCGCACGGAAGCGGGCATTCCTGACTTCCTCATCCGTAAAGATGGCGAGATTATCGGGCATATAGAAGCGAAAACGCCTGATTCAAGTCTTCACGCAGTGGAAGAGTCTGAGCAGCTCAAAAGGTATCGTGATGCGTTACCAAATCTCATATTGACAAACTTTTTTGAATTCCAGCTTTACCGAAATGGCGCGCTTGTAGATAAAGCAGAACTATCTTCGCTGAGTGCCTTGCAAGGTGTAAAACCAGCAGCACCTGAAAATATAGATTTGTTCTTTGAGTTGGGTTATTGATGACCTTGTGAGAGTGTTGAATAAAACGAACATTTCTGCTATTTACGCGGAGTCGTTTCGGCAAAAGAGAGACCCGGTGATACATTTTTACGAGACGTTTCTTGCTACTTATAATCCAAAGGAAAGAGAACGATTAGGCGTTTACTACACCCCGCTGCCTGTGGTCTCGTATATCGTGCGGTCAATTCATGGGCTCTTGAAGAGCCGGTTTGGAAAGGATAAGGGGTTTGCAGAAGATGATGTGATGTTGCTTGACCCCGCAGCAGGGACTTCGTGCCGAGGAAGGGAGATTATAGGGATGTTTATGAGAAATACTGGAAGGTTACGGATATTTTTCCTGTAAACTGCACAGGGATTGTAACGGCGAGGGATAAGTTTGTAATTAGTTTTGACAGAGAAGCATTGAGAAGACGAATAGAGAAGTTCCGGGATTTGTCCTTATCTGATGATCTCATAAGGCACACTTTCAAATTGAAAGAGAATTATATGTGGAGAATCAAAAAGGCAAGGAACGAGCTGAGTAAAGTTTTGAATTGGGAAGATAATTTCACGAAAGTCCTTTACCGACCTTTTGACATTCGAGAGATTTATTTTCACGATTCCGTGGTTTGGCGAACAAGAAAAAAAGTTATGCGACACATGATGAGGGAAAACATATCTCTTTGTGCCATGAGACAAGTTTCTTTAGATGAAAAATATACTCACTTTTTAGTTTCTCAATATATGGTGGATAATAGAACCTTCTTAAGCAGTAAAGGGATCATCCAGCAATTCCCCTTATATCTTTATCCCGACAAATCAAAAGGGACGTTGTTAGATGAGAAAGTATCCAACCCAGAACGAGTTCCGAACATAAGTAAAGATTTTTTGCATGCCGTAAAAGAAGCATTAAGCGCAGAACCAACACCCGAAGAAATTTTTTATTACATCTACGCCGTTCTTTACTCGCCTACTTACCGCAAACGCTGCGAGGAATTTCTGAAGATAGATTTCCCGAGGGTTCCGTTACCTTCAGACCTGGAAAAGTTCAAGAACCTGAGCGAGCTTGGCAAAGAACTGGTAGAACTGCATTTGCTCAAGCATCCTTCTTTGAGCGAGACAGAAATAGGATTGCCGGTGAGTGGCTCGAATATGGTGGGGGAAGTTCGTTACGATGAAGAGAACAGAAGGGTTTATTTCAATAAGGAGCAGTATTTCGAGGGCGTTTCAAAAGCGGCGTGGGAGTATCGAATCGGTGGTTATCAGGTAATGGCGAAGTATTTGAAGGATAGGAAGAAACGGGAGTTGTCTTTAGAGGAGATAGAGCATTATATGCGCGTGACGAAAGCGATTGAGAGGACGATTAAGGTGCAGGGGGCGGTGGAGGAAGTTTATGCTGAACTTGGAGGTGCAAGAAATCTATAGGCTTCAAAACAGTCCTATTGCAAATTTTTCTCTTTCGCTTCAGCTAAGTACTTCTTTGCTGCTTCATAATTCTCGTCCAATTCGATTGCCTTTTCATAACTCTCAATAGCCTCAGGAAATCTTCCTAAAAACGAAAGCGCTCGCCCTTTATTGTAATGCGCCTCTTTTAGAGTGGAATCGCATTCTAATGCTTTTTCATAACAACTAATTGCTTCTTCATAATTTTCAAGATTTGCAAAGACCAAACCTTTATTGTTCCATGCAACTTTTAAGCTGCCTGGATCAGAAAAACCATCTATAACCTTTTGATATCCTTCTAACGCTTTTTGTGCCTCGCCTAAATTAGTTAATACTGCCGCAAATTCAAGTAAAGCATTCGCATCGCCACTTAATAACTCACCTGCTTTTATTTTTCCCTTTACTTTTGCCATGTGCATTGTGCTATCCGTTTTAATCGCCAGATACAATTCATTTAAAGTTGCTAATTTCACCTCTAAAACCAATTTATAACCTTTAATCTCTTTTTCAGCTAAGATATCTTTGGTTTTACTATCATTTAGATCAAGAATCATTTTTTGTATTAGATTTGCCGTAAGACGTGATATACCAACTTCTCGTGACTTTCCAACCACTTCATCCGAAAAACCACCTCCTTTAATTTGCTCATAACCAGTTTGATAGAAATCTGTCGGACAAAACAGAGCTTCATAGAGCGCAGAAGGAGATACCGCTAACAATTTATACAACCCGTAACGCATCTCCTTTTCAAATTCTAAATGGAATCTACTTTCCAAATATTTTATCAATCTCTCATTTAGATTTGTTTGAACATACTTGCTCTTAAAAAACGAATAATCAGCATCACCCGATAAGAATTCCTTAATCAATCTCAAAAATATATCAAACTCACTGCTCAAAATAATCTTGCCATTTAGATTTTTTAAAGCGATGCTTTCACCAAGTAGATTAGACAAAGCCATCTCTACATCGACAGCCGACTCCTTGATCTCTTGCGAAATGTCTTCAATCTTTTTAAAAGCCATGTCTGACAAGGATCGAATCACTTTAGTCCTCGCTTGTAAATTTATCAATTCTAAGCCATTTAAACCATTATCCAGCTCAGATATTTCGTCACATATCAATTTTGATACCTCTTCTCCCTTCCCATCTAATATAGAAAAATGTGTCTCCTTCCCAAAGCTTTTGAAAGTAATCACCCATAATAAACCTTGTTTTGAAACTGTTAGATATATCTGACTTATCTCATAGGGTATCTTTCTTCTGACTATGTATTCTATTGTCTCAACGGATTCGACTATTTTTGAGTCTTTTAGGAATCTTTCAATATCTGTATCAGAATAAATTTTAAATCTCTCTTGGACCTTCTTTGGCTTTTCATTATAATATTCAATAAGTGCATCCTTAAAACCAGATAGAGAGAAAAACAGTCCTTTCAATCTCTTGTTTAACTTATATTCATGTTCATAAACCCCGTAAAATTTGCTTAAGTGATCTCCGCCTAATTTTTCCTCATACGCTTTACATTCACAAAGTATGGGCTCATCTGTCACCTTGTGGTTCGCTTGAATGTCAAGTTCTCTACCAACTTTAAGCACATCGATTCTAAAATTGTGAAATCCAAGAGCATCCAGTATCTTTTTTGTAAAATCCTCAAAGAGATCGCTTTTTTCATTTGAATTCGATGCCAATATTTTTATCATTCTTCAATACACTGAGTAAATGGATTCTCTTATTTAAACCTTTACTGAAAAATATCAAGTATATGAAGAAGCGAGAATTGTCTTTAGAGGAAATATAGCATTACATGAGGGTAGCGAAGGCGTTTGAGAGGACGATTGAGGTGCAGGGGGATGTTGGATGAGGCAGTGGTAGGTGTCTTCGTTAAAATCCCAGATGGTCTCTTTTGAATATTTCTATGTTTTTTATAAACTCTCTATAACGTTTTGAGTTATTGCTTTCTTCTATCTTTTGCTTCACTTCTGGATTATTCTCTAAAAGTTGATTAAAGGCTAATAATTCAAGATATTTATTACAAAATTCGATGAGATTTTCTGTTGCTGCTTTAACAAAATGAAACGGCTCTAAAAAATATTCTGAGTTGGATTTATATATTCCCCATCGGGTTATAACTTCATATTCACTTTCCCTATCAAACACTTCAATCTTATTCGCAACATCTTCCGATAACCGGATTATATTCATTTCCCAATTTACATCATCGCCTGTATACCTAAAACCTGCTTTTTTCAGACCACTTCTATGAAAAATCTCTTCTCTAAATGGATAAAATAGCTCAATGAAGTTTTTATTATTATTTATAAAGTCATGTAGGTCTTGATTTTTTTCTTTAAGTGCATTCAGAAAATCTTTATTTCTTAATGAAATCTTATGCATATTCTTTTTTTGAGGAATATTAACATCTTTTACCTGAAGATTACAATATGAAAAAGTAAGTATTGCTAAATTGTCAAATAACCCTGTTACCAACGTTATGAAGTAATTAAGGTGGTACACCATCCCATCCCTTGTATCATTATTCACCCCCTTGTAATATTCAAAACCTATTTCATCTATTGCCCTTAGCAGGTGTATAAACCGATTAAAAAATCCTTGAAGAATATCAAGACCATTCATTATCGGAGTGCCATAAACCACAGAACTCCAAGGAAGCTGAAAATTTGATACTTTCGTCTTAAATGAATACAGGTACCACAAACCTCTATAACAATTTAAATTCGATGAAATATAGTAAGTATCCTTGTATTTTGCAAACAAGTCCATAAATTGTAATGCTTCGTCGGTTGTCATGATATTTACTGGTGACCCGGGGATATGTGATTCGAACCAGAGTCTGTTTTTAACTATTATCTCATTATTTGTTATTAATAAGTCGGTAGTAAGGTTGTCGTAAAGAGTTGCCTGAATAAAGACCAAAAGGACGCTATCTTCTTCATTTTTAGTTAGAGATCCGTTACCATAAACCTTGTTAGCGATTATTTTTAAATCTTCCATCCCATAGTGAAAAACTATCTCATGTCTTGAATAGTCTTTAACGATTTCTATAGCAGTTAAATCGTTATTTTCATCATATCTTTTTCTGAACTCGACTATTTTTTGCAACTCGATATGGTTAGTGTCGAAAGGTGAACGAATAAAGTCGAATAATTGTGCATATAAATATTTGTATATGTTTAGCTTGTCGTTCTCCTTTTTAACTTTTAGGATATGGATTCCGCCGTCACTGATTTTTAGAGTTGCTTTGTCCTCCTCACTGATCATTATTTCGACTGCTTTTTCATCCTTAAGGATGTGGATGGTTTTGCCATCATCGGATTTACTGATTTCAGCATTTTCCGTCCAGCCAATGTGGAGATCATCCCTGAGGAACCTTAGGAGTCTCTCGCTATCGTCTCCGGGGACATTGTCCCAGCTAAACAAATACGAATATTTTAAATCTAAATATTTTAATAATTTCACTGTAAATATGTCATTTTCTGACGATAAAAACGCATCTAAACTTTCGGAATCAATCAAAATTCTTAATTTACCCTCTTGAGTTAATATTACTCGTTTTTCAAACATTTTGTGCTGCCCTTTTACTCACCAAAACTCACCCCTTGTATCTTAAAATTTAGCTCATACTCAAAGAGACTTATATCAGGAATAATAGAACTGGCATACTTCAATTTCTCATCCACCTTCTTAGCCACGATAACACCTTTAACCCCTTTATCCTTTGCCAAATTCAGCTTTATCCAGCCCATATACCGTGAAATCTGACCTATAGCTTTATCGGCACCTCTACTGAGTTTCAGTTCGAACACCACAAAGTTACCTTCCTCATCAACAGCCAGAATGTCTATTGGTCCTACATCCGTTGGATACTCCACTCCATCACGACCATTTTCGTCAATGTGGAGTTTCAACCTATGACCATTAACCGTTATCGCATTAATATTATTTGCAATAAAATCACGTAAATGACTTTCAACAGGGAACAATAATTCTTGTTCTTCCTCAACATCTTCGGCACCTTCGGTTCCGGAGACTCCCTCAAATCCTGTTTGAGCAACCATAAGCTTACCATACTCGTCTTTGCGGATTTCCCAGGTGCCGTGCTTCTCAGGATCATAAAGTTCAACTTCTCCTCTCCTGTATTTATACCCCGTGCTGAACAGGAAATCGTATTTTGAATTGGCAATCCTTGGTTTCTTATTTTCGGGATAATGGATTCTCGATGGATGGTTAACAGTGCACACTATGATTTGACAATTTATAGTGCTTTCATTCACATCTCCGTATTTGTTTCTGATATGATCCTTTATCTCAGAATAAGTGGCTTTTCCGCCAAGATTCTCGACGGCTTCTTTTATCATTTGCCAGACGTACGGTTTTGTATGTCGAGTAGAGCTCATAGCCACCTCCTCCCGGAAGTTGCTATGAGCCCCCTCACAGAACCGGACTTGAGGTTTTCCCTCATCCGGCTCTTCAGAAGAACCTCTCCACCCTTTAAAGGATAGGTTATGAGTCCAGTTTTGTTGCCATCCTTAACCCGCCTCTTTGTGCGGTGGATGTGTCCCTGACCCAACGGTTCAACCGCCAGTCCCTTCCCTCCGCGGGCATTACCCCGCATCACCGGTACTATGAACTGGTCCGACTCCCAGAGTGTCATCTGTACTATCTTACCGTTTATAGGCGTGATAGGACATACTCCCCACCGGAGAACACTCTGGGTCTCCCGAGTTCCCATATCAAACTTTAAGAAAGTTTGATCAAAACGCTTCGCAGCGGTCTCAGACACCGCCGGGTTCGCATCACCTTGCCATGTCCCATAGGGACTATCGGTGATGAGAATGCTGCCTTCCGTCAGATGAACAACGTCGGCCTCCGGGACAACGAATATTTCGGTGCTCAATCCCTTCACTTGCGTTGCAGCCCAGTATCCCGTCCCCCTGGCTTCACCACAGCCTGTTACCAGACTGGATGCAAGGTTCAGTTCTGAGGTGGCAGCTAACCTTTCCTCAGGTTGGATTTGCACCAACTGGCTATTATGAACTTTGCTCGGCACACTCACTTCTTCCCCCTTCTCTTCATTCCCGCAAATCCACTATCTCCGATAACTCAGGTCCCGTAGAGATTAACTTCACGGGCACTCGTGCATCGTGCGCTACCTTAGCCACGAACTCCTTCACCTCTTTACTCAGTTCTTCGTACGCTCTTGCACCTCGGCATGACGGGTCTAACCTGTCCACACCGCTCAATGCCACCATCGTCGCACCGTTTATCATCGCTGAATACGCTGCCATCTTACCATCCCACATTCCGATTCGTCTTTTACGCCTTGTTACAGTGCCAAACTCCTCAATATGCAGCTCATTTGCTTTTGACTCTGTCATTTGCGTTTCAAAAGGTCCTTCACCTACCCGCGTGGGAAATGATTTGAATACGACCACGACATCGTCTACCCGTGTCGGTCCTATGCCAACATCAGCAGCCACCTGCGATGCGGTTGTATCTTTAGACGTGACGAACGGATAAGTACCGTATAACAAAGAGATGCCAAAACCTTGCGTGCCTTCTATCAAAACACCTCTTCCCCGGTTCAATGCTTCGTTTATCTCCTGTGGCACGTCACAAAGGAACTCTTGTAACTCCTCCACGTCCTTCGCCTGTCTTGCCGTCCTCAATGCACGAGCGGCATTCGCAGGTCCGCATCCCGAACCGGTGGAGCCTATCTTACCTTTTAAATGTGTGTCCTTCCTGTCCTCTTCTATATGCACCTCTTCTATTATTCCGCATCGCCTGTCCAGACCCACTCTATCCTTCAGTCCAAAGGAAGCCACTTCTTGTCTGAATACCTGCGGGTCTACCAATACCCCGGCGCCCACCAGAAGTCGCGCGGACTCACACACAAACCCCGATGGTACCATCCGCAACGCATATTTACGCTCTCCTACTACTACTGTGTGCCCTGCATTAGGTCCTACACCACCCCGCGCAACCACATCAGGCGTGTCATGCTTTGCAAGGTATGCAATAATCTTCCCTTTTCCCTCATCACCAAAAAAACCCCCTACTACCATTGTTACTGACATAGGTATCCAATTAGCGTGGTATAATAAGAAAGATTTAAGAAGTTTTTTAATATGCTTGAAGTAAATACATCACTTATGGTAAAAAACGAGTTATTAAGTTATCAATTCGCAGAGCGGATAAAATCGGAGCTGATTATCGGGTCCAAGATGTTAGGGACGGTAGAGATGCTGGCAGGCAGCGAGTTAGCGGGTGCAAATAAAGCGTTGAGTGCTTTTTTTGACGCTCTAGCTATGGATACCGGGATGGCATTGAAAGCCACGGGCGATCCGGAATTCGCTATGGTGGAAGAGGAGTTGGATCTGATAAAGCATAAGCTAAAGGCAGCAGATTATGGAGAAGCGCAAGCAACCATCGGAAGGGCGGTGTCCCACGCTACCACTGCTTGTGCGCGAACCATGAGCGTATTGATGGAAAAGGGGCTGCTGTGATTATTTTATTATCCCATTATCTGTAGGATTATTCGTCGTGCCCTTCTCTTGTTGTCCAGCTCAACAAACACCACCTGCTGCCACGTGCCCAACATCAGCCTTTTGTCATGGAAAGGCACAGTCAGTGAAGGACCCAAAAAAGAAGCCCTTACATGTGAATGCCCGTTGCCGTCATGCCATCTGGTCTCATGCTCGTATGCTATCCCCACAGGAAACAATCGCTCTAACGCACGAGGCAAATCTTGCAGCAGTCCCGGTTCGTATTCTATGGTCGTTATCGCCCCTGTCGTACCCGGCACGAAGATGGTTACAATGCCGTCTTCGAGTTCAGTTTCTCTTAACTTGCGGTTCACCTTCTCGGTTATATCCACTATTTCTACTTCACCCTGTGTATCAAAATGCAGTTCCGTTGTTATCACGCTCATTCTTTATTTACCTCCCTCTCTAGTTCATCGTTGTATACACTAAATCGTATATTTATAACTTTCAAATTCATATTACATCATGATACCGGTGAACAAACACAGGGTTGTCATCCTTGATATGGACGGCACGTTCCTGGATTCGAGAGGTGCAGGAGCGGTAGCGCATGAATGGGCATATGACGCTTTCGAGAAGACTTTAGGTTATTACGGACTAACACTTTCTATTGAGGAGATAGACCGGCTCTTCCTCACTCCGCTGCATACCGATGGCGAAGAAGGGGTGCGGGAATTTTGTAACAGATTCGACCTGGATTGCAATGAGTTCTGGACACGAAGGGAGAAGGACGTGATAGAAGCGAAGATAGAAACGATGCGAGGGGGTGAAATAACTCTTTGTAAAGACTCCGTGGCGGTGATAAAGTATCTTAGCGGTAGGTATTATCTCGCAGTAGTGAGCGATTCGCAACAAGCGTGTGTGGACTTTGCACTGCAGCATTTCAAGTTGAGACCGTACTTCAAGATATGGTATGGCAGAAAGAGTGACTTAGTAGCTTTAAAAAACAGGAAGCCAAACCCATATTATGTCAATAAGGTGCTGGCTGAACTAAATATGCAAAGGGAGGATGCGATACTTGTGGATGATAGCCCGGTCGGCATATTAGCGGCAAAGAGTGCGGGTATTGATTCTGTGCTTATCATGCACGAAGAGCAAAGTGACTGTGAACCTACGTTTTTAGTAAAGCATATTGGAGAATTGAGGGAGGTATTATAGTCAAGCGGTAAAAAGGAACGGAGGAAAAATGGCGCTTTACTATAGATGCATACAGACCTTACCTGGGATTGCGATACAGGGCGAAGGAGTTGCTTCAAACACCGCTCGCGATGCTTAGAAAACTCCTCGATAATTCGGAGTTAAAGATTGTTTACAGCGAGTTGGAGGCTCTTATCTCTTTAAATCTGAGGAAGGAGATTGATAAAAATTTAGTCATTGAGAATACCTTTTCGCTTCCAGAGAAACTGGCAAAGAGCAGCGATACGAAATGTGTACTTATGCTAGATGAATTTCCCGCAATTTCCGAATTGAAGAGTGATAACAGTAAAATCGGCGAGGTGATACTAAAAAAGATAAGGACGATATTTGAGGATTGGGAACGAACAACGCTTTGCATTTCGGGTTCGATAAGGAGTACGATGAAGCTTGCGGTTTTGTCCTCAACATCTCCATTCTACAGGCAACTAATTATAACGGAAGTAAAACCATTTGAGAGGGAAAATACAAAAGAACTGTTGTCGCGGGTTAATACAATCACAGATGATGGGATAGAAGAGATACATAATTTCTCTGCTGGAATACCGTTCTATATTCAGTTTATTGGCAAAATGCTTGAACGGAGAAAGGGAGCAACTTTAGAGGAGAAGGGATATGTATTAAAGAGAGAGAAAGGGTATTATATGATGGAGGACCCGGTGTTTGAGAGATGGTTAAAAGGGAGGTAAAAAGGTATCCTCTTCAAATTAAAGGGTAACGCAAAAAATACAATCAATATTGACAGATGTCAACCAGAAACAATCCCTAAAGTTTTATATGTCACTTCTTTCAATTAGAACACACATACTTAAAGAGTAAAGGGATATATAATAAAGTTGTTGCAGAATAAACTTTAATAAGGTGCATCACCGATGGAAAATAAGGTGATGAAAGGTGATAGGAGAAAAAGAAATATGGGAAAACCTAACGCTAATTCAATTACTTAGCGGTCTACCAG
>JBAQFZ010000024.1:0-17105 GCA_049287525.1 Halobacteriota archaeon
CCCACCATGGCGAGAGCACAAATCTCCTCCCAATGATCTGGGAATCCATCTCTCAATAGAGGCTTGATGTCTTTCATCATTTCGTGTAGCAGCATTGAATTACCATATTCGGTGATATTTCGCGGACCGAAAACAGTCCGTTCCGTTTATTTTTATTGTTACAATCTTCCAGGACAAAAGATGAAAAGCTAATTTCCAACAAATATGGTGAATTTTTTGTCGCTAATGTTGTAAAACCTCTGATGAAGTCTGGTGAAGATTTAAAAAGAAACCTCCATGACCCAAGCAACTCTTAGAACCCATGAATGTTGCCCCTTTTTTTGAGGGCACGAATACCAAACTTAAACTATATAATGTTGCTTCACTTGTCTCAAGGAGGTGTATCTAACATGCAGCCCTTATTGAAGTGTTGTCGTGGACTCGAAGTCCACAACTCGCGGGTCATGGCGTGTATTGCGTATGGACCATTGGATAAGCCGCTGATGTTCGAGATCAGGAAGTTTGAAGTATTTTCATACCAAATGTGTCACAGCACCGCTAAATACTCCTTTAACTCCCATTCTGTCACGTTCACGCGATACGCGTCCCATTCCACGAGCTTCGATGTGATGAAGTTGTTGAAGATGTGGTCACCTAAAGCTTCTCTCACCAGCTCGCTCTTCTCTGTCAGTCCAATTGCCTCAATCAAACTCCCGGGCAGTGATTTTATTCCTTCCTTCGCCCTTTCCTCACTACTCATCAAATAAACATCCTTCTCCGTGGGTGGTGGCAACTCATACTTGTTTTTTATTCCTGCTAATCCCGCAGCGAGCATCGCAGAAAATGCTAAGTAGGGGTTGCATGCAGGGTCCGGGCTGCGGTATTCCACACGTGTCGCCTTCTCTTTACCAAGCTTATACATCGGCACCCTTACAAGCGTAGAGCGGTTGCGACGCGCCCATGTAATATACACGGGTGCTTCATAGTCCGGAACCAAACGTTTATACGAATTTATCCACTGATTGGTTACCGAGGTTATCTCGGGCGCGTGTCTCAACAATCCCGCGATATACCCCTTTGCAAGACCAGACAGTAGATATTCGTCATCGGCATCGAAGAACGCATTTCTATCTCCCTTGAATAACGATTGATGCACATGCATTCCTGAGCCATTCACACCGAAGATGGGTTTTGGCATGAACGTAGCATAACACCCGTGTTGCTGTGCCATCTCCTTTACCACTATTCGATATGTCATCACCTGGTCTGCCATCGTCAGTGCATCTTTATAACGAAGGTCTATCTCGTGCTGTGAAGGAGCAACTTCGTGGTGGCTGGCTTCCACTTTTATTCCCATTGCCTCCAGCATTAAGACGGCGTCTCTTCGGAAGTCACTTCCCGCATCCAGTGTCATTAAATCGAAGTATCCGCCCTCATCCAGCACCTCCGGATTTTTTTCATTATTGAAATAAAAGTATTCCAGTTCAGGACCGAGATAAAAGGTATAACCTTCCTCTTTCAACTGCTCCAGGTTTCGCTTCAATATATACCTCGGGTCGCCTTCATAATGACTGCCACCCGGATTCAAAATATCACAGAACATCCTCGCCACCCCATCCTCCTTCGGTCTCCAAGGAATAATCTGAAATGTAGTCGGGTCAGGTTTTGCAAGCATGTCGCTCTCGTCAATCCTTGCAAATCCCTTTATCGAGGAGCCATCAAAACCCATGCCCTCCTCAAATGCTGCTTCCAATTCGGAAACAGAAATAGCAACGCTCTTCAATCGTCCCAAAATGTCGGTGAACCAGAGTCCGATGAACTTCACATCTTGCTTCTCTACCACTTCAAATACTTCTTCCTTCGTATTTACTTCCGTTTCCATTTCTCATTATTCCTCTCTTGATTTTATCTCTGTTATCCTATTTAAAACTAACCGACAGCAATACCCAGAGAGAGCATATGTCCCATATTTATAACCCCAGCATTGCCTGTTTGCGTTCCGTAGGCACGCCATTTGCAGTCCAGCCGCGCATACGATAATACTCATCAAGCGTCTTCAAAAACTCGTCACGGTCTATCACCCTACCATTCACCTGCTCGTCAAAGAATCGTGCAGGCAAGGTATCATCCTCTCTGGAAAACCCCGCTCTTACATTATAAAGCCGTTCGAGGTTCCATATCCGCTCGCCAACGCGCATTAAATCCTCGGACGTATAAACTCTGCCCGTTACAGCACTTAAAATATTCGCATACTCTTCCTCACCTGCACCGAAGAATGCAAATTTACAAACCACAAGCGAATCAACCGCAGCGAATCTATCCTGGAATATCTTTGTATGTCCCGCTTTTCCCGCAAGCGTGTAAGGGTCAATCGCTTTTGGCTTTCGCAGTATCTCCGGCGCCACAAGATATGCCCGCGTATGGCATCCACCACGATTGGAAGTAGCGTAGCTGAACCCCAGCCCTTTTACACCACGCGGGTCGTATGCAGGCAGTTCAAGCCCTTTTACCTGAATAGCCTTATCTGCGCAGCCTTCCGAAGCAGCGAAGTGCTTTGCACCTTTACCCAGCCTTTCGCCAATACCCCCACGTTCCCCTATCAATCTCGTCAGATTCAAAAGTTCGGTGTGCGAAATACCACTATTCCTGAGTTCGGAGTAACAGCCCAAAACGCCCGCGACTGAAATTGTATCCAGACCGTAATCGTTACAGAGCCGGTTCGCCTCAACAACAGACTCATAATTTGTATTTTGAATGTTTGCGCTCAGCAACCCGATAGTCTCGTATTCCGGTAGCGCATTACCATTTTTATCTACCCTCTTACATGCAATGGGGCAGGAATAGCAGGCTCTTTTTCCAGGCGTATATTTTTCGGTAATACTCCTTGCAAAAAATGGCGTCATGTCAAAACCGGGCTCGCTCTTACTAAAATTTGATACCGGTAGAATCTTCAGCCAGCTCGTTATCTTCACTAAGAAGGGCGTACCAAAGACCGACAGACCTTTACTTATCGTGGGACACGCAATTAATAGCCGGTTAATCGCTTTCTTTTGCTTTAAAAACTCGGCTCTGTCGGCAATCTCTACTTTACCCGTGCCTTTTACCACTATCGCTTTCAGGTTCTTCGAGCCCATTACCGCACCTACACCACCACGACCAAAAGCATGAGCCGCATCTGAGATGATGGACGCCAGATTTACACGGTTCTCACCCGCTCTGCCTATACAAACTACGCTGCCCTTATATTTTAGCAGATTGGTGGTCGCTTTTACATTCTTACCCCACAGAGCAACTGCGGACTTTATCTCTGTTCTTTCGTCTTCTATTTCTATAAATACCGGTTCGGACGATTTACCACTGATAATAATCGCATCGTATCCTGCCTTTTTCAGTACGGGACCAAAAGACCCACCACAGTTGGAATCGAATATCGTTCCCGTCAAAGGCGAGTTCGTGGACAGCGATACTCTGCCTGAGGCGGGTGTGGTGGTCCCGGTTAAGGGACCGGCGGCAAATACGAGCAGGTTATCGGGTGATAAGGCATCAACACGCCCTGCATCGTAAACAATCTTCGCGCCAAGTCCGCGACCACCAATATAAGTTTTGAGTAGCGATTCATCAGGCACGAAGCTATCCAGCCGTTTCTCTGATAGGTTTATTCGGAGTATTCTGTTATTCCAACCGTTCATATGTATTTACTTACCTCTACACAATCACTCACAAGAGCAGCGGCTGATTATTTATCCGTGTCTTTTTTACTGCGCCTTCAATCCCCAACTTACCCCACACCTCCCCTAATATCTCCGCCTTCTCTTCGTCTACCAGCGCGACAAAAGAAGGACCTGTGCCTGATAAGCTCACGCCCTTCACACCGCATTCCAACGCGTTTAACATCGGTACCGGCGCAAAATTCAACGCGGCACAATATAAAAAACCATTTAACGTCATCGCCTCTTCAAATCGCTCTTCCAATGCCAGATCATACGCAATGTTCACCCACGGAGCTATCAGCTTCGACCTTTTTACATCGGTATCAGCAGTAAACGCTTTCTCTTGCGGCATGAATATAAGAACCTCAGAATCCTTCTTCACTCGCTTTATCAACTCCTGCTTTTTGTTATCTGTTATCACGACTCCGCCGAGCAAAGAAGCACAGGCGTCGTCAAAGGCGCCGGTTATGGAGACTCCGACATCTAATGCTGCTTCTACACCAATCCGTATCGCGTCCAGTGCATTCACTTCTTCGCCTATTGCATCTAAGGTAGCAACCACAGCAGCATTTGCCGCAGCACTACTGCTCTTCAATCCGCTGCCTAACGGTATCTCACTTCTCGTCTTTATATAACCTCGTAAGGGTAACCCGGACCGCTTCAGTACTAACTCTACACATCGCTCTATTAAGCGTGTATCCCCTGTCTCGTCCCCGTCCAGTTCAATCTTGCCCACTATACCCCTGAAATCCACTCCAAGTTCCACTTCCGCATACGTCCATAACTCGATGCCAAAAGCAGCGCCTTTGTAGGTCGCGATTGCATTTATTATCGTGCCTCCACCACTTGCTTTTCCATATCCCTTTGCACCCATCCTTTTATTTCTCCTATCTAGCTCTTCTACCGTCTTTGCTCTTAGTCCAGCCGGGCATGTTCTGCTAAAAAAAAAACGTTCTTTAAAAAAGAACGCTTTACCAACGAGAGATTATCCTTTTATACACACTATTGATTTTAACCGGAATTTTAGCGATTATGGAGGCTGTCCAACAATTACCAAACAACCAACAGATAATATTCCCCGCACAGATATAAAAAAAAGCAATTCTTCTTCTCGCCACCTCGACTCTTTATAGCCCAATCCAGCACGAACCGTGAAAACACATCCTGAAAATTGACGAATTCCGATTCCAAGCGAGATAAAAACAGAGAAGCTTTTATTATGACACGTACAACTATTCTTAGGTTATAAAAGCGAGGTGATTGTGAGTAATGGTGATTCGGAGCGAAAAAATGGGGCAGTCATGGCTATTGCCCACGGATATTAGTGAACAAACCGGGCAATCCGGCGTATCCACGAAGGATGCTGCTCCGACTGCTGGTACAGGCGGCAATCGATGCCGTGTGGTCTTCGAGAAAACCGTCACCTTTGCTAAGGCACTGGGAATACTGACGTTGGGGCACCTCTCAACCGATGGTACCAGGACGAAAGCCAACGCATCAAATGACTACACGCTGAGCAAGGCGGCGATAGAGGAGATAAGGGAGATAATAGAGCGCGGAATCGCAATAGACGAAGAAGAGGATAAGCTCTACGGGGATAATCGCCGCCAATGACGTTACTCAGGATTGCACTGACCACGCGCAGTTAGAGCCACAGGTGAATAGTACGCTGAAAAACGTGGGGGAACTGCCCGAAGGTGCGAACTGTGGTGAATGCCCGTTCAGATCGGAGTGCGGGGGAGAAGGCAAAATAAGGGCAATTACCAGTGACGGTTACGGTTACGAGGGTGAACGCCGTAGGCGCACACAATCTGAAGGTGATATGGAGTAAATTGGAGAGGAATGTGCCGGTCATCGGTACGATTCGGATGTTAGTAGCTAGCTAATTCGGTATCTAAAGTAGGGAACTTTTTACGTGTTCACGCAATAATTAACTTTAAGTAGCTGTGTTGATAATTAATTGGGGGACAGCCTCTAAAGCCTGTATAAAAACTGGCAAACTGTCAGACATGACCAGAGAAATGACGAACTCGTTCAGTATCCGGATAATGAAGTGCCGGCAGGTATAGCCAGCCGAATCTACCGACTCGAAATCATCGTCCCCGTACCTTTATCAGTGAGCAACTCAAGCAAAAGAGTATGAGGTACCCGACCATCTATGATATGCGCAGTCACGCCACCGGCAGTCGCTTTTAAACACGCCTCCGCTTTTGGTATCATCCCTTCTCCAATTACGCCTGTTACTACGAACTCTTTTATCTCCCTGGGTGTCGCCTGTGATATTAACGTAGAACTGTCAGCGGTATTTCGCAGCAGTCCCGGAACGTCGGTGAGTAATATCAGCTTCTCTGCTTTTATCGCACACGCGATTTCACCCGCGACTAAATCGGCATTCACGTTAAGGCTGTTTCCCGCATTATCCACTGCTATTGGCGATATTACCGGGATATAATCACGTGCAATGGTAATATTTATTAGCTCTACGTTTATCTCTTCCGTCTCTCCAACCCATCCGAGGTCAATTTTCTCGCCTTCCACCTGCAGGTTTCGCTTCTTCTTTGCCACTATTAACTTACCATCGTTACCCGATAACCCGATTCCCTTACCGCCATGTTTCCCGATGAGCGAAACTATGCGTTCATTCACGCTGCCCACAAGCACCATTCGTACTATCTCCAGCGTTTCGTCATCGGTGATACGAAGCCCCCCGCTAAATTGGGGCTTCTTACCCAGCTTCTCCATCATCCGCGTTATCTCCGGACCACCGCCATGCACAATTACCGTATTTATACCAACGAATCTAAGCAGAACAATATCCTGTGTGATACTATCCATGATGCTCTCGTCAACTAACGCATGCCCACCGAGTTTTACCACCACTTTCGAGCCGTAGAATTTGCGAATATACGGCAACGCCTCTATCAGTATCTCTTCTTTCTTCATACACTTCCCGGGTACTTTGCTAGCTGATGCTATTGCTGCAGTAGCACTATTTTATACTACACTAAATAAGAGTATAGATACTTATAGAACGGCAACAAACCACCCGCCAGGATAATATCTCGCTGACGTTTCGGCAGTACATAACCCACCTCAAATTCTAGCCTTTTCGTATAGTCCAGCACCTGTAATCGCTCATTATTCGATATCCGCTGTCTTATTTCAGGAATCAGAAACGCATCTCCAGCAGCTACAACATCATAATCCGACCCTGATGTAAATGTAAGCGGGACAATCCCGAAATTAACGAGATTCGCTGCGTGTATCCGCTCAAACGACTTTGCTATCACCGTCTTCACACCCAAGAACATGGGACAAAGTGCTGCATGTTCCCTTGAAGAGCCCTGACCATAGCTCTCCCCCGCAACGATGATATTATGCTTTCCTTTGTCCCGGTACTGAACTGCCCTATTATAGAATCCGGCGTCTACCGTTTCAAACACGAACTCAGCATATTTAGCTATGTTAGACCGGTATTTCATCCTGCTACCCGCGGGGATGATATGGTCCGTAGTGATGTTGTCACCCACTTTAATCGTCACAACTCCTGAAATAACATCGGGCAGTGGTGAATTCGATGCTGGCAACCCGATATTTGGTCCCCTGTATATTCTGATACGCTCAGGCATATCAGAAGGTTGAATAAACATACTGTCATCGGTATAGAACTTCTCAGGCTGTTCCACACGTGGATATTTCAGCCCAAGTGGGTCTGTCATTTTACCGGCGATTGCCGTTAAAGCCGCGGTTTCCGGACTAACTAAAAACACGTTCGCACTCAATGTTCCGGAACGTCCCTTGAAATTACGGTTGCTCGTCCTTACTGATACCGCATCCGTCGCAGGTGCATAACTGTTCCCGATACAGAATCCACAGGTGCACTCTGCAATCCTCGCACCCGCAGCTATTAAATCTGCTAATGCGCCTGCTCTGCAAATCTGTTCAAGCACTTGTTTCGACCCCGGGGCTATCACTAACTCCACGTCCGGATGAACCTTTTTACCCTTCAATAGCCTTGCAACCGTCATCAGGTCTTTGTAAGACGAATTGGTGCAGCTTCCAATACAGACCTGATCCACCGCCAGTCCCGCCAGCTCCTTTACCGGCTTGATGTTGTCAGGACTATGCGGGCATGCAACCAGAGGAACTATCTCGCTCAGGTCTATATCAACTACGGCATCAGCATCAGCATCATATACTGCATCTTCATCTGCCTTGAGTTCTATCCACTCCTGTGCTCGGTTCTGCGCCTTTAAAAATTGTCTTGTTAGTTCATCACTGGGAAACACAGAGGTAGTAACGCCACATTCTGCACCCATATTTGTTATCGTTGCCCGTTCAGGGACCGAAAGAGTTTTTACGCCTTCGCCTCCATACTCAAATACACAGCCAACGTTGCCTCTGGTTGTGAATAATTCCAGCACCTTCAGTGCGACATCCTTCGCAGTTACCCCGGGACACAGTTCGCCTTTCAAATTCAAGTTTATCACTTTAGGGCAGGTGAGATAGAAGGGTCCGCCACCCATTGCTACGGCAACGTCCAATCCCCCAGCACCAATGGCGATCATACCTATCCCACCTCCTGTGGGTGTATGGCTATCGGAGCCCAGCAATGTCTTCCCCGGCTTTCCAAAGCGTTCCAGATGGACTTGATGACAGATCCCGTTTCCCGCTCGCGACAACAAGATACCATATTTGGCGGCGATAGACCGGAGGTACCGGTGGTCATCGGCATTCTCAAATCCTACCTGAATGGTGTTATGGTCTATGTAACTCACCGATAGCTCGGTCTTTACTCGTGCGACATCCATCGCTTCGAATTGCAGATAAGCCATTGTGCCCGTGGCATCCTGAGTTAACGTCTGGTCTATTTTTATCGCAATCTCTGTTCCGGGTTCAAATTCGCCTTCTACTATGTGGTCCTCTATGATTTTTTGCGATATATTTCTCCCCATCGGCGTTCTGCTCTGAAAAGAAAGAAGGTTTATAGTATTTCCGAAAAATAACCACAAGAATAGCTATATCTTCACCGCACCCTGCCCTATCGCCTCCTCGACAGATGCCAGATCCTTCATTATAAATACCCGCTCCTTCTCTCTCTCCGTGGAATCAATCGAATTCCTCAGGATTGGTGCATACTTCTTAAACCGATCTATCTTCACCGTATAATCTGATGTATTCTCAATAGTCACGGGTTCGAAGCCATTCTCCTTTAGATAGCCCATTACTTTATTCCGCTCTACCTCGCTCTTAAGCTCAAACCGGTATTTCGACCGATTGTAGTATTCCAACAAGCCATTAAATATCTCCCGGTCCCCGAAGAAATATTTGAAGCACCACATATCCCCTATTTTAAATACATTTATCTTCGCGCTTTGTTCACTCATTTCTTCTCCTATCCCTCCTTTTTTTTTTAATTCTTACCTGCAATTCGACTTCTCATTGTTGCTATTCGCGATTGAAAACCATGATACATTGAGAAGCCCTCAGCTCCTTTCTGTCCCTGCTTCACATCAAACGAACCGTCCTTAGTGTATAATCCGTCCAGTGAGTCGCGCCCCACTACTCTTGCCACTCCCTTCTCCAATTTCACATAGACCGTGCCGTTCATTCGCTCCTGCGTCTTATCCACGAAGGCATTGAGACTTTCATAAAGCGGGTCCAGGACCAGACCCTGATATACCAGCTCACTCCATCTATTATCTACGAATTCCTTAAACCCCAGCTCGTTACGCGTCAATACGAGATGCTCAAGGTCGCTATGTGCCAGTAGCAAAATAGTAGCTGCCGGATGCTCGTATATCTCCCGCGCCTTGAAGCCAAGAACCCGGTCTTCGATCATATCCGTTCTGCCAACTCCGTGTTTGCCGCCTATTTCGTTCAGCTTCTTTATCAGCGAAACGGCGTCTATTTTCGTACCATTCAACGAAAAGGGTATTCCCTGCTCGAATCGGATTTTTATAATCGCCGCATCTTCTGGCGCATCATGCACCGATACCGTCCATTTGAATATCTCTTCAGGCGGAATGAACGAAGGCTCTTCTAATTCACTACCTTCTATGCTCCTGCTCCATATATTCTCATCCACGCTCCATCTCTTCTCGGTTTCAAAATAAACGCCGTGCTCCAGTGCGTATTTACGCTCCTCCTCTCGCGTCAAATCCAGTTCACGCATCGGTGCGATTACATCCAGGCCGGTGGTTCTGAAGACCGCATCAAACCTGAGCTGGTCGTTGCCTTTACCGGTGCAGCCATGTGCGACGGCGTCTGCTGCTTCTTCTGTCGCAACCGCCACCACCTTATTCGCGATTAATGGTCGTGCAATTGCCGTGCCAAGCACGTATCCTTCGTAGTTGCCGTTCGCTTTTATTAAGCGGAAGATGTAATCACGTACGAACTCGTCACGGGCATCTATGTGTGCGTGCATATCACTCAGCTTCTCGGCTCGGCGATTCGCTTCTTTTATGTCCGCTTCGGGCTGCCCTACGTCCACCAGTACCGTAATCACTTCGTCATAGCCATAATGCTCTTTGAGTAACGGGATGCAGACCGAAGTGTCCAACCCGCCGGAATAGGCAAGCACTACCTTCTTCATTGCGCTCTTTTATATCTCGTCACATTCGGGTCAACGGCGAAGAATTCACCGGCTATGTGGCATAACAGTTCCCGGGCATTTATCACATCTTTCCATAACTCATCCCGTACTCCCGCTGCCTGTACTCTTCCAACTATCCATATGTGGTTGCCCAGTTCTATACTCTGCTCCTCTTTGCACTCTATCCATGCTGCTGCTTCTTTTATACGAGGCGGATTTACCGTCTTCGCTTTCTCTTCTGTTAAGCCAGCATGTTCTATTTCGTTATCCTCATACGGATAATCGGTCTCCAGCACATGCATTAGCACGCCAAAGTCTTTCCCTGCCACATTCACCACGAACTCGCCATTCGCCTGGATATTCTTCCACGTATCGTGCTCGGGACTGCATGAGAACCCATACAATGGCGGCTCAAAGCTTACCGGCGTATTCAGGCTGAAAGGTGCTGCATTTGCTATCCCCTTCTCGGATCTCGTCGTGATGACTACTACGGGTCGAACGAGCAATTTCGGGAATGCCTTTAGTTCAAGTTCCATTTTTTCCGTCTCCCTTATTAATAACCCCTGATTGGTTAGGGTTATATAATTCTATTGGGCGTGTCCACTATTAATAAATAGGAATGCTATTTAAAATATACTAAACTCTAAAATCCAGAGTAGTTTCCTCACATAAATAACATAACCCTATTTTCATTAAAACTTGTGGGACCACACTCAATATGAAGCATATCTTATATAAAGATGGCTCACTTCTGTCATTGTATGACGGTAAATCACATCAAAGAGAAAGCCCGCGCACTATCCGGCGCAGGAGGGCAATCGAGTGTTTTTGACTATGATTCCTACGATTGGGGATGCCTGCGATACCTGCTGGAGCTGTGGATCTTCCTGAACCGGCTTAGAAAAAGCGGCAAAGGAGATGAGAGATGAGGAGAAAAAGCCGGTGCGAATTGCAGAGTGCACGTGCTCGTTTTCCGATGGCACTCCGGTTCGGATAGTCGTGGAGAATCGAAGCTGTTGGGAGGGGAAGAGGGAGGGAAATACAGGATAAATGGTTACAAGGCGGGAATAAAGGTATTAGTCGGGAATGAGAAGGAAGAAATGCTCATCTGGTTGACGAATGTGTTTAACGCATCGCCAGAGCAGATTATCGAGGATTACAGGAATCGCTGGCATAGAAGTGCTGAGGCGGGATATACTGCACAAAATGGCAGTTTTTGGAGTTATTAAAAGAACTACCTCTCCTTCAGAAAAAGGGAAAGTTTATTGGAAGATCTTTCATTTTCCCCTTTTTGGTTATTTTCTTTACATGATAGTAAGAAGTGATGGCAAATCTTTATGTTATAAGGTATATTGAGAAGGTAACCAATGGAAAGAAGCAAAGACTGGATGGATGAAGCTGAAGGTGATTTGGAACATGCTAAAAGTGATAGCGAAAGAGGCTATTATAATTGGGCATGCTTCTCAGCACAGCAAGCTGCGGAAAAAGTGGTAAAGGCGGTGTTCCAGAAGTTGGGAGCCGAAGCGTGGGGGCATTCCGTAGCTGATCTGCTCATCGAGTTGGCAAAGAAAGTTTCGACTTAGAGATAATGAATGCCCACTATAAAAAGGTATGAGGGGAAAGGAAATGATTCGTATTGGATAGGTAAAATTAAAAAGTGGTTGTGGAAAAATCAAATTTGTTTGACTCCACAGCCATTTTTTTTTTTTGCCTTTTGGATTATAGCCTATAGCCCCAGTCCGGTATAGAATGCCTCGATATTGGGCATGACATGACCAAGTGGCACGTTCGTCCCAAAGAGCACTGATCGTCCCAGGAGCTCACCGATGAGCACGACTACAAAGAGGAGAATTGCTAAGGTCGATGCGGTCGTCATATTCTTCTTCTTCTTCAGTGGTAATGCAAGCGCTACGGTGAATATGAGAGCCAGCCCTACGCCTATTACCCATCGTGCCATGTAGAACGTGGCGTATTCACCTGTTGTCATGCCTGCAAGCGTTTCCTCAAATGCAACACCCGCATATTTCGTCGGAGCTGATTCTGGGGCTAAAAACTTGTGGTTTGCGAGAAGTCCGGCAATCAGCACAATCACTATGACGAGTGCGATTCCCATCGTAATCCTGAGCATACGTGCTAACGGCTCGTCGCCCGCTTTTTTCATCACGTATTTCAGCGAGAGCACTGCGGCTACCGCTGTTACACCTGCAAGGAGAGCGGTAACGTAGAAGAACACTGGTGTTGTCGGCAGATTCAAGGATGGTAGCCCGACCATCATGTATGCGCGCGCGCTCACACCGAGGAATGCAAGTCCGATAACGGCGGCTAAGACACCAACAAGCTTCCTGAGTGGCATGAATTTCGCAACGATCGACGGTATTATCGGAAAACACTTGAGGCTACCGTATTCAGGCTCTAAGAGCCACATTATCGTATAGATCACCGCTAATATGACAAAGACCGTCAACGCCAGTACTTCTCGGCTCAACCATGAGGTCGCCAGATTGGTATTCATCGTCATCATCGCAAGCATCGGTCGTGCCTCGTGTGAGAGGATACCAATCAAGGCAATAACCGCAACCGGGACACTAACCCATGCCCCAGTCTCAAAGAACTTCGCATCCTCCTTACTCTTTGCGAGAAAGTCGGTGATAACCGTTGCGATCAGTGCACCCACCGACATCTGACTGAATACCGTGAATATCACATATGAAGTAACTGCACTACTCATTGTTCTTTAACCTCCTGTTACTACGGGACTCTCTTGCCAGCGAGCTGTATATATAGCTTTTTTCTCTCTATACACGGGTAATATTGCTGCTATATCTCCACCAAGACGGCACTTCGTCGAGCAGAAGAGCGCACAGCGCGGGCTTGGCTCTCTCTCCTTCTCCAGTGGCACAAAAGGCTGCACGCATAAGGTGCACTTGTCCATTATCCCTTCCCATTCCTTGAGGTCGCCATGCAAGCCATGCGGGTACTGGGGAGCTCCGAACGGGCATGCCCAGCCGCAGTAGCCGCAGCCGATGCACTTGTGCTTATCCACCATGACGATACCGTCTTCTTCACGCTTGTGAATCGCCTTTGTTGGACATGCAGCCTCGCAGGGCGGATTCGTGCAGTGCATACAGGAGATTGGTATACTCCGCTCGCCTGGTTTTCCTTCGTTAACCGTCACCACCTTTACCCGGGCTATACCTTGCGGTACCTTGTTCGTCTCTTTGCAGATGGTAAAACACGATCCGCAGTCAATGCACTTCTCAATCACATTCAGGAATTTATAGGTCACCATTTTTAGCCCTCCTACGCCTTGTACACCTTACAAAGCCCTGTTTTTGTCTCCTGCATGCCGGTCTCTACATCGTAGCTGGGTGGAGCGATAATGTTGCACGAGTCACCTAAGCGATACTCAGCAAGCCCTGGAGGATATCTCTTCTCATAGCTTTCTCCCTCGAATATCCCAGCCCAGTGATACGGCATGAAGACGGTCTTCTCGTCCACTCTCTCGGTTACCTTTGCTTTCACCTTAACCTTGCCCTGTCTCGATTCGACCCATACCATATCGCCCTCTTTGATATCTTTGTCACTTGCGAGTTTCGGATTTATCTCGACATACATATCAGGCTGCAACTCGGTGAGGTATCTTGAACCCCTGGTATGCGCACCACCGCCATGGTGCTCCACCTGTCTTCCCGAGGTCCATATTAAGGGATACTGTTCAACCAGTGTCGGGTCCTGAGCACTCCTGAACGCGCATTGCACACGATAGAATTTCTTATCCTCATAGGTTGGATATTTTGCAATCAAATCTGGTCGCGGGCTCTCTATCGGCTCTCGGTGAATCGGTACTGGGTCCGTAAGAGCTCCAGGATCAAATCCCGCCCAGAATCTCGCTCTCCCTCTACCCGTGGGCGGGTCACCCGCAGCTAATGCTTTCTGCACCGCTTCTCCAGTCAGGTCCAACGCATAGACTACCCCCGCCGCATTTGTGTATTGCGTTACTCCTGTATCCGCTTTGAGCATACTTTCGCCAACATGCTTCTTGTATTTGTTTTCAGGCACTTTAGCGCCCCACAGAGCTCTGAAGTCATGCCCTCCTTCGCTCACCGGCTTGCTATCATCCCACAGTATAGGTGTCCCTGGATGCTTCTCGTCCCAGCACGGCCATGGTAATCCATAATACTCGCCCTTGCATGGCCCTTCACCCGCTCTCAGTGTATCAGGATTAAAGGTACCAGCATTTTCCATCTGTTTCCTTATCCGCTCCGGTGTCCGTCCCATCATCCCTATGCTCCTGACCCCTCTGCATATCTCCTTCGTGTAGATCTCATCTACACTGTTGTACGTGAAATACCGCCCGAATCCTAACTTGTCGGCAAGCATTTTCAATATCTCAAGGTCGGTCTTGCTCTTAGGCAGTGGTTCTATAGCCTTGTATCGCCATTGAGCATTCCTTCCACTGGTAATGACCATTCCTTCTTTCTCCATCACTGTTGCAGCAGGAAGGAGAATGATGCCATCAGGTCTATTCGGAAGTGAAGATGCTATCGTTGGTCTCGGATCAATGTTCACGACCATATCCACTTTCTCCAAGCCCTCTTTCATCCGCTTCATCTGGGTAATCGAGTTCAGACTGTGGCCCCAAACAATGACCATCTTGATGCAGCTCGGTTGATCCAGTTCCTCTACCGGTCTAATCGCGCCTTCGTACCACCGTGAGCAGATGAACCCGGGCTTTTGCATGAACTTCTTCTTCTCATCGAGGCTCATCTCCTTCAGTCCGAACCGCTTCACCATGTCCTCATAGGGTACTCCCCATACCTCGCACCACATCTTCCACGCAGGCTCTGAACTCACAGCCAGGTACCCGGGCAGGTAATGGGCTAGAACACCCATATCCGTCGAACCCTGCACATTATCATGTCCTCGAGCCGCTGCGCAGCCTCCTCCTGATTTACCAACATGTCCTAAGACTAATTGAATCAGCGCATAGCTCCGGATATTCTGAGAGCCAATGCTGTGCTGAGTCCCTCCCATAGACCACATGATGCACATCGGTGCATTCTCATAGAACGTGCGTGCCATCTCCCGGATTATATCAGGCTTGACACCTGTGATCTCCTCTGCCATTTCGGGCGTGTAGTTCTTGCACACTTCCCAGAATTCATCGAAACCATGCGTTCTTCTCGCGATAAAGTCCTCGTCGTGCCAGTTGTTATTCACGATGACATTGCAGATCGAGAGAATCAAGGGTATATCCGTGCCCGGTCTGAACCTCACATAAAGGTCTGCTTTTGCGGCAGTCTTTGTGAATCTCGGGTCTGCAACGACAATTTTCGCTCCCCGTTCCTTCGCAATGAGTATGTGCTGCATCGCCACCGGATGTGCTTCCGCCGCGTTTGAACCTATAAAGAAGATTGTTCCGGAATGTCTCAGGTCATTGTAATTGTCCGTCTGAGCTCCGTGCCCCCACGTGTTCAGGAGCCCTGCAACCGTTGTGGAATGGCATATCCGTGCTTGATGGTCTATATTATTCGTGCCTAAGAAAGCGGCGAACTTACGCTGGAGATAACTCTCGTGCAATGTGGTCTTCGCGGATCCAAGTATCATGATACCGTCAGGTCCACAGGTCTCACGTATCTCCTTCATCTTAGTCGCAATCTTGTCAATTGCATCATCCCACCTAATTTCTCGCCAGGTTCCACCGACCTTCTCCATGGGTGCCTTCAGCCGCAGCTCAGAAGTGACTATATCTGCATATGCGGTTCCTTTACTACACATACTACCCAGATTGAGCGGATTGTCTTTCCAGGGGTCTAAGCCTACCAATACGCCGTCTTTGACCTTTGCATAAACTCCGCATCCGACGGAGCAATGAGGGCAGACAGTCTTCACAAGCTTCTCTTCCGGTGCTGGAGCTGCACTCGCGGTCTCAATCACTGGAAACTTATCAGGAAGCGCACTGATACTGCTGATCCCACTAAGAGCCGCTGCGGTTCCTAAAGCAGTCAGTTTGGTAAACGTACGCCTTGACATTCTGAAATCGCTACTACTACCAATAGAGTTTGCTCTTGTCGCCATTTATTACTTTTTTACCTCCTTCTAACACTTAGATGTTCATGGTATATAAGACTTTCGATGTTTCCAAGTTTATCCAACACTGCCTTGGGTAATTCTTTCTCGCATCCCCTTTAAATCTTACCTCCACCAATTTTGTTATAGTCAACCGGATGCCGCACACATGAGTCTCCTCTCATACTCGTCTGGAGATAGACCATCCATCCAACCCTTGATGCGGAGCATCATTGTATGCTGAGATAACCTCTTCCACAGCCCATGCCTGTCCAACACGTTTCTCACGGTCTCAATTGCGACAACCCTCTCCCAGCCATGTTCCTTCCATAGCCACTGGGCTATCCGCTTCTTTCCCCAATTGGGATGCTCCCTTCTCAACGCGATAATTCTCCGCTCGATCTGGAGGGCGATAGTTTTAGGATTAATCGCCTCTGTTGAAAGGTCGTTTGGCGATAATAGATTGCCATCTCAATTTAGAGCAGCTCTATTCTTCGTTAGCCTGTTCCCATTCCCGCATATAATTCATCCCCAGCTCCTTTAGCGTTGCTTTATCCACATGCGTATCTATCTTATACTTGCCAATAAACCGCTCGAACTCCGAATGTAAAGACTGAAAAGCTGGCTGGTCGGCAGAAGGTAACTCGCGATCCTTCTGGAATTCATATTTCAACTCGAAATGAACCGCGGACTTTGTTAATCGCTTAAACATGTCAAAATCCAGCGAATGATAGACGTGCATGGGTATATCC
>JBAQFZ010000025.1:0-26934 GCA_049287525.1 Halobacteriota archaeon
GGTCAAATATCTTAGACAGGATATCTGTAAAGCCTTATGACACTGTACGATGTATTGAGCCAAATCAACAAATAACACTTACCGATGTATTGAGCCTTTTCACTTACCGATGTAATGAGCCCTTCCAGCTAACGATGGAAGTAGTGTGTCTTCTCTCCATTACCAATCAATTTGGAGAGGATACCATTAATACCATAATCCAGAAAAGATGATCATTCTATCTGGCGGCACGGGCACACCAAAGCTACTGGTGGGCATGAAGCAGGTATTCGAGGAGCTGAATATAATCGTTAATACTGCCGAAGACGTGTGGGTTGCCGGTAATTTAGTCTGTCCTGATATAGATTCTGTCATTTACGCTTTAGCCGGATTGATAGATGTGGCTAAATGGTGGGGTGTCCGGGACGACAGTTTTCATACGCATACCGCTTTGAACAGGTTGAATTATGATGAACAGCAGATGATGATCGGCGATAAAGACAGAGCAACGCATATCTGTCGGTCTGAACTGTTGAACAGAGGAAAGACCCTGACCGAAGCAACCGCTTCACTTTCGAGACGATATGGCGTAACTGCACGGATACTGCCGATGTCTGACGATGTTGCATCTGTAAACACGCAGATTATCACATCTGACGGCAAGCTTCATTTTCAGGAGTTCTGGGTATCTAAAAAAGGTGAGCCCGATGTATTAGACGTTTATTTCGATGGAATAGAGCGCGCGAAGCCTTCCGAAGCAGTCATGAATCTGCTGAGGTACGACACGGAGGTACTGATAGGACCGAGTAACCCGATAACAAGCATAGGACCCATTTTAAGCATGAAAGGAGTACGACAGATGCTGAAGTCAAAGAAAGTGGTAGCGATTTCGCCCATTGTGGGAAACAATCCGGTAAGCGGGCCCGCTGCTAAATTCATGCGTGCTAAGGGGTTTGAAGTATCGCCTTTTGGTGTGTTCAAATGCTACGAGGAGTTCTTAGACGTGCTCGTCATAGATGAGCATGATGAACTGCCACCGGTAGGTGTGGAAGTGATCAAAACCGATATTATAATACGAAATGATACGGATAGCGAAAAATTGGCGCTGTTTATCCAGGCTATTTTTGGCGATTGATAGTGTTATTACCATCTTGATAGGAAACATGCCTTATATATCTCTCCATGCCTACCTTCTATGTGAAGGAGGAACTTGGGGTCGAGCGGATAATTATCGAGTTGAGAAGGGAGCATCCCAATTGGGGAAAGAAGCGGATAGCCCAGTGGGTATGGAAGGAGACTTATGTGTGTGGCATCAGGTTGACTATAACAAAAAAATCATAAAATGAACTAGCGATAGCTGTTAAGAGCGATGCTAGCCCCGCACCCATAAAAGGACCTTTATAAGGTTTAACCTGTTCGCCGAACCAAATAAGACCCCTAATTGGCCAATTTTCTATTGTACATAACTTAGATATACCCCACATCAACATCGTATACCTCCCAACAGCCTTCAACTTCCTGTCATATTTTTATCATTGATTTTTAGTCATCTCACTCCCCTACCTTATCGGCCACCCCCCATGCGCCTCTATCACCTCGAAATATTGCGTTCTATTGATTTTCAATTTCCTGTCTTTGTATGAATTCTTCCTGATTGCTGCAACGACATTATCACCCTCGCCTTTGAACTCGGTAATCAAATTATCGAGTTCCCGCGACTTAATTAAATGTACCCTTTTCAACCTTAGAATCATACCCAAATAGCTTGACATCTTACCAATCAACAGTTTACCGTTATGCCTCCTATACCCAATACTCATTCCTCTTTCCACTCCTCAATCTCAGCCCCTATCTGTTGAAGAGTCTCCCTTACCTTTGTATCCAAAGTGGTTCTATCAAACGAATTCTCAGTTTCCGCCTTAATCTCAATTGTAATTTCCGGTGCCTGCCCCTTATCTTTTAATGGACCAATCACACCGGTTATTATAGAAGATAATTTATCCCACGGAATTTTAGCCCTTAAAGTCACCCTCTTAATTCCTTTATCTTTCGTTACCACCCCTATTCCGCCTACGTACTCTTCCCTTTTCTCCCTCACCTCTTGCGTTTCTTTTACCCTTACTTCCGCCCCCTTCATCTCCTCTGCCACTTCACCACGCAAAATGACAGAATCTATTGTTGGAGAAACATCCTGTTTGTAATAAACTACTGAACCTTCCCTAACTCCGATGAACCCGCTTCTTACACCTTCTTTTCCTGCATCAAAAAGAACATTCTCATTCTCTACGATAGACATCCCCGGAGTCTTAAGAAAGAGTTCGTTGATGTCACGCAATGCCTTTTCAGTCTCATCTTTGGCAAATGCTTTATCAATTATGTATTTAGGAGTAAGACGAGAAAGAATTCTTTCCTGGTCTTTAAGATACTGCTTAACTCTTTCGGAAATAGCAACGCTCGTTCCAACCGTGGGGATACCTAAATCTTTCCAGTTCAAACCATTCTTTTCTAACAACGCTAAATGCCGGTAGGCAGAGAGAATTCTAAACGGTATCTCCTTCTCCGCCTCTCGTAACTTCTTCTTCAGTTCGTCCTGGCTATCTCTGGTAAGAGTTTCAAGGAGACCTTTATCGCTTTGAATGTCCGAAAGAGCCAAAAAACGCTTCAATGATTTAGAAAGAGAGACATATTGAGCGTTGTCCATTGCAAGGCAGAACAGTGTATTTTTGTACACCCTGAACCCGATGCCTGCCTTTTCGTAAATCTCGGTTACGAGCTTTTTTCCTTTCTCTGAATCGTATGAGAACTCAGGAGAGAGAATAGCAAGTTTAAGGTTTCTGTTATCAGGAATATCTGATGAACCTTCGGGCCAGAGATAAACTTCAAGCGCTTTACCTGCATTCTTTTGAGTAATTACTTTGAGTTCTTCTCGAATCTTCTCATCGGAAACCGTCTCCTCTCTGTCCACGATTACACGGTTAAGGTTCGGCTGATTCTTAAATGAGTACTGCTTCCTCTCAGAATGGAAATACAAGAGTTCCTCCTCCAGCTTGCCGATTGCATCACCTACAATTGTATGTGGAATGCCTTCTCGTAAAAGGGCAACCCGTACCCACGGCACGTTTGTCCCTCTTCTTTCCGCTCCACTGAAGGAATAAAGAAATACACTTGTGGCTATACCAGAAGCAATTCCATACTTTTCGTATTCGCTTCCCATCTCTTTATCTATTTTCGGTGCCCTGGCACTCTTACCAGCGATGTCTGCCGCGATAACGCTATCAAACTCATTCCCTATATGTTTGATGAACTCCCTTCTTATAGCCGGATTCTCAAGATTTACAAGGGAAGATTGAATGAGTGGAGAGGCAACTCGCTGTTTATACAGGTCAGCTACAACTTGCGCTAAAAGTCTCAGGACTCCCCTTGTCCTCTGGAATGTAGGATAAGAGCCCCAGCGCTCATGGAGAATGTCAATAAGCTCCGGATGAAAGGGATATGCATGTTCTATCCGCTCCCGGTATCCTATTTCCTTTACCCCCGCCGGTACATCTGTGCCAAGTTTTTGATACATGTCAAAATAAGTTTGAGCGACTTCTTTTCTTATACCATCGTCTCCAAAATCATCAAACAATCTCTTGCGAATCACTTCGTAAATCTCAACGCCTTCCACAGGCGTATAAACCGCCTCTACTCTGCCGTATATCCGTTGCAGTTCGCTGAGTGCCCGTTCGCCAGCCTCACCATAAGGCGCACTTGAAGGCAGCGTGCAGATAAGGCAGCAATTATCCTTTGACTTGACTGTCTCTGTTATCTCCTGCGAGAACCTTCACCTTATTATAAACTCCGAGTTGATGTGCGATTTCTCCCCACGGTGTCCTTCCTTTTAGTGGGTCTGCATGAGTCCCAACGAAGACCACGACTTTTGCATTTTCCGGCTTCGGGAGCTTCGAGATGACATCAAGGTGTTTCACCTTCTCCCTGTTCTCTACCATGTGGTATAGTGCCAGAAGCGCATGTGTCTTACCGCCACCGAACGGTGTTTGAAGTTGAATTACAGGATCGCCTTTTCCTCCACTTAAACGGGAGAGCACATTCTCAAGGAGGTTCTTTAACCCCTGCGTGAGATAAGTCTTCTGGAAAAAGATGCTCGCATCCTTATATTCTAATGGCGCCTTCGCATAGACAACGTCACCCAGATCAGCCGCGAAAATCGCTTCGCTCAGTTTCCCTTCTCTTATATCTTTATGCGGTGTGGTTACCTGCCACCAAGATGGTAAAGCCAATTTTATCATCTCTCTAAATCCTCTAAAATTTTGTTAATCGAAAGTTTAACCTGTGGAATGACCTTTTTTATGGTGTTCCAGACAAGGTCATATTTTACGCCAAAATAGAAGTGAATGAGCCTATCTCTCATGCCTGCCATATCTCTCCAGGGAATAGAGGCATAACTCAGTTTAATGCTTTCCGGAACATTTTTGGTAGCTTCTCCAATAATTTCAAACTTCCTTAGTACGGCGCTCGATCTCATATCATCATTCTTAAAAGCTTCAAAGCTCATACCTTCCACAAATTGCTCAATTGCTTCCATAGCTTCCACAATATCTCTCAAATAGAGTTTTGGGTCTCTCATAAATAAACTGCCTCCTTGAGAACCTGTTCTTTAATCTCTTTTCGTACAGTGTCAATGGGAACAATGTCCACCTTAACTTTGAGTTCTTCTTCAAGGTAGTTTCCAAGACCAACCAAATCAAATAATGTAGCACCTTCGTGAAAGTTCACAAGAATGTCCACATCACTCCTTTCTTTCTGCTCGCCTCTGGCATACGAGCCAAAGATACCTATGAGAATCGCTTTGTATTCTTCTCTTATCTGCACTTCTAAACCTTTTAGTGTTGCTATAATCCTTTCAAGTTCTTTGGTCATTGCGTATCACCTAAAACAATGTCTTTTGATATTTATCCACCTTTGCCTCCGCCTTTTCGTAACTATCCCGTCCGTAAAGAAAGCCCTGAAGCATCTGCTTCTCCTTGTCGCCCTCTGGTAAAACCTCTGAAATCGCCTGTGCCACCTGCCAGAAGGCGTTGTTGTTCTGGTTCCCCGTCTCCTCAAGCAGTTCGGTTATTGCTTTTCGGTTATTCTGCTCCCAGTAAAGAAGAGCTGCATGAAGCACCTCTACCATGCTCTCAAATTTCCTCTTCTCCAGAAAGTTTCGACCTCTCTCTTTTGCGCTTAATACAGAAATAAACTCCTTCTCTTTTTTGATGAACCCGTTCCCCCACTGCTCGGTGATTTCTACACCTACTGCCTGCGCCAGTTTTCTTGCATCGTCAAAATGCACCTTCGCCGAGTTGTAAGTCCAGCGCCATAGCAGATAAAATCTCGTTTCCTCGTCTATGCCGCTCAACTGTGGGCTTTTCAGGATCTTAGTAAGCGCATATTCGCTCACGCTCTTGCGGACAAACTCAAGTAGTTCTTTCGCCGAGACCGTCTCACCTGAGAGCTTCTCCACACTCTCATATTTTCCAAATACTTCCATCGCAGGACCGATGGCAGAGATGAAGAAATCGCTGCCACCAATGCCTTCGTTCCAGAACTGGTCAAGTTTATCTTTTATTCGCGCTTCAATTTGCGGCTTGATCTCGTTGAAGTAGGCTGTTCTTTTTTCGGTTCGCTTGCGGCAGACCATGTAGATGGAAGAGGCTAATGATGCAGTTTCTTTTGCTATTAATCTTGCTTTCATCTCAGTGTGGATAGGCCAGCTCCCCGTGAGGTATAATCCAGAATTAAGTAAAGCATTGATAATTGTTTCCCAGGCATCTGTGGATTTGTGGGCGAAGACAATGCAGGCAATGCTGTCAGGTTTCAATACTCGATGTATTTCTCGGAATGCCTTGGCAATCATATCTTCGAAAAGCTCCTTACCCTTCTCAACCCCATCTTTTTTATTTGAATAAGCCACTATTTCTTCAGCCTTGGGTGTGAGTGGAGTTGCAAAAAGTTCAGCATGCAAATCTACAAAACTCCTTTTCAACCAGACGTAAAAGAAATCAGAAAGATAGGAATAAGGTACATTGTCATAATATGGCGGGTCGGTGATGACAGCATCAAAATAGTTGTCTGGATAAGATAAAGAAATAGCGGAGGCTTGGGTGATGGTGGGGATTTGGTATTGATGAATCCGTGACAAATGTTCGATTGGTCTAATAATCTGCCTTGACATGCTTTCAAAAGTTCCTGTCAAAATGGGGGAAAATAAGTTCAGTTCAGCATAATCCCAAGACATTGACAGAACCTGACGTCCGAATGTGTTTGGTATAAATTCCCATTGAGGGTGCCATCGACATAGCTTGGTTTCAAAGTCAGCTGTTCTACTTATTACCAGTGCCAAATAACTTACCACCACCTTCGCATATTCCTTACTATATCCCTCATCAATGATCTTCCCATACACCTCTCTAACTTTATTCACAAAAGAGATAATCACCAATTTCTGGCGGGAGTTGAAAAGATCACCCCATGTCCTAAAGCCATAATTCTGTGCACTACCTAAAGGTTCCGTGATCATCCTAACATCATTTGGAAATTCTTCATCTGGGACAGGGTCAAAGCCCCACTTGTCAAATAATTCCTGCCTTTTTTTCTCAAGATACTTTTCTGCATCCAAGAAAGTTTCTAAATCCTTGTCTGTCGCCAATCTGTATCTCTTGCCATGCATTTTTGGATGAGAGATCACAACTGCAATCAGTCTCTGCCCGGTTTTACCATCCCGAAACTGTTTTCTTACTTCTTTACTGCTCAAGCCAGAGCCGCAACATGGGCAGATGACTTTTGCCCGTGAAACTGTGCCTGTTGTAGGGTCGAAATCAATAGCTTCATCTTTTCTAATTTCAAATTCAATTTTGTTACCATTAGGGATCAACTTGTAAGCCTCTTTCTTTTTTTCCTTCTTCGCAAGCCAGGTTTGTCTTACAAGAGGAATTTCAACGCCGCATGAGGGGTTCTGGCACTTTACCGTTCGTGCCCATATATAACCAACAGGAATGGAACCATCCTCATCTTGAGGATAAAACCTGCCAATCTCCGTTCTTGCCTCGTCAAGAACCCAATTGCCCCATTTCTTCACATCTTCAAGTAAGGGATTAACCTCTTTCTCACCGAATACCGCTTCTGTTGTTTGCTCCTTTCGTCCATACTTCTGTGGATATTCCAGCGTTGCTTTCTCTATAAGCACCGCAACAGGGTTCAGGTCGCTTGCGTATGTTTCGCACCCCAACCGTAAAGCTTCAAGCGGAATTGCTCCACCGCCTGAGAATGGGTCAAGAACTTTTGGTGGATTGCCGCCGTTAGCCTTCAAAATTTCCTCCCGTGCTCGTTCAATGAGATTCTTGTTCAGCGAGTTCTCCCATTTTGAGAGGTTGCAGATAAACTGCGCTCTTTTTAGCCGCTCTTCCTCGTCCTTCGGCTCAGGTGTGAGCGCAGCGTATATAGAAGCCCTTGAAGATGCCAGCGGTCTGCGAGCCCACCAGATGTGAAGCGTGGAGATATGCCCGTGTCTTATGTTCTTTTCTCTTGCTGATTCTTCACTTACTTCCTTCACAGGGAAGTCGGATTCGATGAAGGATTTATTGGTCATTTTTCCCGCTTCGCCTTCTCTTTCCAATCCTTCACAATATATCTAACAATGCTCATCGCTTCCTCAGGTTTAAGCTGAAGAGCAGGATTCTGAATAACATAGAGTTCCGGATTGCTTGCCGCATTAACAACGACATAAAGCCAGTATTCATCTTTGAGCCTCTGCGCCATGAGCCATTCATTTGGTGTCAGCGCAACAGCCCCTTCCTTTGCCCTCGCCTTCACCTCCATGTAGCGATAGTTTTCCTTATCGTCCTGAGAACGAATATCGTATCCTAAATTTTGAGAAGATACATCTTCAGGAGTTCTATCATGACTGCTCTCATAATCCATTGCAATGTTCATTCCAATTTGCTCTATCTCCCTATCGCTAATCATGACACTATGAGGCTTTCCAGGAACCACTCTCACCGCGCCAAGGATTCCTGGGTCGGTAGGATAAAGATGGACTTCTGCCTCAATATCTCTTTGTAAACGCTGCTTTTTGCGTTCCAAATCCTCTTTTTTACGCACTTCATTTTGAATCGTTGCTTCCGGGATGGTTTCACCTTTCATCCTTCTTGTTTCATATTCGGTAATCTTACCATCGGAGTCAAGAATCATGGATTCAAGAGAACGAATACCATATTTCCGCTTTACCTCAGCATCCCTCTGACGTCTCTCCAATAGCTCTTTCTGTAATTGCTCAATATTAGGTGGTGAAAGAAAAACAAAAAACGTGTATATCGCCCTAATTTGCATATACTCCCTTTTCGATGATTTTTGATTTTTGGATTCCACCTTTTATTGAGCACATACCTCTTTCTTATAGTTCTCAAGCCCTTCACCTATAACAAAGGATACAACAGCGTCTTTATCCAGTGTGATTTCTGAACGCTCTGAATGCATCGCCTCTGGCTTCAGGTCCCACAGAACCGCAGGGTTGATGAAAGAAAGAGTGTTACCTCGGTCTTGATAAACGGCAAACAACCTTTTACCAGCAACTTCGGTTTTTCCATCCCTTATCTCAGCCTCTAAAAACCAGATAATTCCTTCCCTATTTCCATCAGGATCAATGAAAGTAGCACCATCTGCTGCGTAGTGAGCATAAAGGGTTAGAATAGAGTTTACAACCGCCTCTAAGAGCGGGTGCCCCATTGCTACAAATTCAGCTTGTGCCTTGAAAGCCCTCTCTTTGTCAAATGATATTTTTGTATATTCCCGTTGAACTTCACCGAATTTTATCTTGAACTCATAGGGTTGGTTACGAATCTCAAAGGGCACCGAAACGATACGCCAGAGACTATTCTCTCGCTTTTCCATCTTAATGTTCAGCATTTCGGCAGCTCGTTTGAAAAATTCCTCAATGTACTCGGGAACAAGTCTATTCTCAAGAGCTCTCCGCTGTTCACCTAGGATTCTGGCCAAATCTATATGCCTCGTTGCAAGAGCTTCGAGGCTCGTCTCTCGGACTCTTTGGATAGCCTCCGCATCGGGAACTCTTTCAAAATCCTTGAGGATCTCTTCCATAGTTCTGCGGTTGGCAATGGCATCCACAATCAGGTCCTTTAAACTCTTGCCAACTAACACCTCGCCAATCACATCAAACACTCTGTCGGAGCCGAGATGCTCCCGAATCTGAGAAAGTTTGCTGAACAGGCTATCCAAGATGCGTCCTTCTTTGGTTTCGACTGCTACCAGGTTATAAATGTGCACCTCGTGCTGCTGACCGTAGCGGTGAATTCTCCCCATCCGCTGCTCCAAACGATTCGGGTTCCAGGGAATGTCATAGTTTGCCATAATCCAGCATCGTTTCTGGAGGTTTATTCCTTCGCCACCCGCCTCGGTTGAAACCATTATTTGAACAGGGGTATTATTAAATTCCTCTTCCGCTTTAATTCTCGCATCTAAATCCATACCGCCATGAATAACCGTTACTGAATACCCCCATTTCCTCAGTTTTTCTTCTAAATACTTTAGCGTGTCTTTGGCTTCAGTAAAGATTAATAGTTTTGTCCCAGTTTGGTGGAGTTTTTCGTCATCCATAACTTTCCTGAGTTCACTAAGTTTCGTCTCAATCTCTTTCTTTTCCACTTCTTTAGCAAGTGCTACGAGTTCTACAAGTTTTTCTATCTCCTCTTTCAGCTCTTCAAGAGTCTCAGCAGAGGTGAGCTTTTCCAGTAATTCCTCTTCCTTCTTCCACCGCTCTTTCTCTTCTAAATCCTCAATATAATCCTCATCGTAGCCTCCCTCTTTGATGAGTTGCCCCTTTTCGTATAGCTCCTTCAACCGCTTATATCTACGCTCTAAAGAGCTCCTTATGGCTCTTGCACTTGATGCAAGCCTACGCTGCAGAATAGTAAGAGCAAAAGTTACATTGCGCTTATCTTTTGCCAGCGCTCTATTAAAGTGCTTTTCAACATACTCGGTAACCGTATTGTAAAGATTTTTCTCGTCCTCAGAGAGATAATACTTAATTGTCTCTACATTTCGCGGTGGAAAGAGCGGAGCCTTTTCGAAATCCTTTAAATCCTCTTTCAGCCTCCTTAAAAACAATGGATTGTCTTTGTTTTTGATTGATTCTGCAAGCATATTCGTGTCGGCAAAGAAGCCAGGGTCTAAAAGATCAAGGAGCAGCCGAAAGTTCTCCGGGTCGCCTCGATGGGGCGTTGCTGTAAGGAAAAGCAGATAGCTGGTTATAGGTGAAAGGAGTTCTCCAAGTGTATACCGCTGGGTTTTACTAATTTTTTCGCCGTATTTATAGGCAGACATCTTATGTGCCTCGTCAACTATACACAAATCCCATTTTGAGTCCTTCAGAGCAAACATAACATCATCTTGCTTCGCAAAATCCATGGAAAGGATAACCTGATTTCTCTCATTGAAGACATTCTTACCCCACTCTACCGCCATCACGTTTCGGTTTATAATTGAAAAATGCTCATGGAATCTTTCTTTCATCTCCCTGAGCCATTGATCTTTGAGGTGTCCCGGACCAACGACAAGGGTTCTATCGACAAGTCCGCGATACTTTAGTTCTTTGAGAAGTAATCCGGCCATTATGGTTTTCCCAGCACCAGGGTCATCAGCCAAAAGAAATCTGATACGAGGATTCTGTAGGATATAATGATACACTGCATCAATTTGATGAGGCAAAGGGTCAATCTTGGAGACATTTACTGCATATAGTGGGTCAAATTGAAAGGCGTTGCGTATCCGATGGGATTCCAGATAGAGAAATAGAGATTCACCATCAGCCGAGAAAAGAAAAGGCTTCTCTTCCAATATTTCAATCCGTTTGATGTCTGCCTCGGAAAGAATAGGATTATAGAAACGATGCGTTTCAAGCCCCACGGCTTCGACTTTTATCTGGCTTTCACCAATGATTTTGGCAGAAATCACTCTAACCTTTTCTGGCCAGAAGGAGCTTTTTAGGATATTACCCTCTTGGATTTGCATTGTTCAAATACCTTCTTTTAAATTGTAATATGCTAAGGGATAATAACATCAATTGTTTCAACCCTGGAAACTCCGGACAAAATTCATTTCCGGTTTTAACCTGACTTAAGGGCACTTAACTTACCATCATGCTCCTTGCCCGATCGACCCTTCCCGCAATTTTTAAATAGCCATATTTCTAATGGAGCAGACATGAATACACAAGATGTAATTTTGAATTCAGTAACGGACTTTTTAAAATCGAACCAATCTTCTCGGCTGATACGGTGGGTGATGGTTGTATTTTTGCTATTCTGCGGCGTTTCGCAGAAAACAGTCGCGGCAATCACCAATTACACGGATAGGCAGGTCAGGAACATCAGAGACCAATTTGAGCGCTCAGATGGTGATTTACCACGGGAAGGGAAGAAAAGGGGACGAAAGAAGAAGATAAAAAGCGGATATTCGGGCGAATAGTGAAGTACATCGTTGATCATCCCCGTTCCACACTCAAAGACGTAGTGTGGTATCTCAAAGAGGAATACAAGGAGTACCCCGACCCTGGTGACCCAGAGAAGAAAATCCTTATCGCTGATGTGAGAACGAAGATAAGGGGCTGCAAAGAGCCTGTTCGCACTATTTTACTCCTGAATGAGAAGGAGAAAGGAAAGGACAGGTTCTATCCTATATATACGAACGATGAAGTCACTTCGGCATATGACCTCCTGGTCGAGTATCGCAGCAGACAGAACCATGAGTTATGTTATCGCGTTATGACGCATGATTTGAGCCTGAATGCGCTTCCTAAGAGCTATCCACTGAATCCAAAGGTGGAAAAGGTGCAATTCCGTGATAAGCATCTTACACTTGTCGGGTGGATAAAGGCACTGGCATTTAACATTAACGGGGCTCCGCCCCGTTATTTGACTATTTCATATAAAAACAAAAGCAATAAAGATTTATATAGTGTATGTTTCATATCAACATGGCAATAACAAAACATTTTTTTTTAAAAAAGTTTTCTGAAGAGCCTGAGGCTGTCTTTAGCCCGGAGCGAAAGCGAACCAAAGGTGGGATATGCTGGCGACGACCCTCCTTCCTGCAGGGGAAGTACAACGCCTCTATGGGTTGGTTTACCGCATGTAAAGGCGCCCAAAACGGGTTTGCCATAGGGGGTCAGCATGTCTGGTTAGGATCGGGATGATTGCGAAGCGTTTTTTGGTCAAACTTTCCTAAAGTTTGAAAGGAGATCCGTCCGTACGGTTCGATGAGGGGACGGAGGTCGAAAGACCTTTCGCTTTCCTCCTCTTCACCCTGTGATATCAGCACCAGCCCCTTTGACATCCATCCCCATAGAAGCAAGAATATTGCCTTTATTATACTTATATCCCTCCCCCTCTTTATTCCTTATTATGAACTTCATCTCGATATTCGACCTTTCGCGTACGGAGTTAGAAGCTATTTTAAGAACGGCAGCGGAGCTAAAAACAGAGCGAGGAACAAGGACGAGGAACGATTTAGCAGGTAAGACCCTGGCACTGCTATTCGAGAAACCGTCTACCCGTACCCGAGTCTCCTTTGAAGTAGCAATGCTCGAACTGGGCGGGAATGAGATAAGCCTGAACCGGGACGAGCTGCAGTTGGGACGTGGAGAAAGGATAAGAGAGACGGCAAAAGTGTTCTCTTCTTATGTGGATGCAGTCATGATAAGGGCATTCCGGCATAGCACGTTAGAGGAATTTGCTCGCTATGCCACGATTCCCGTGATTAACGGGCTAAGCGACCTGGAACACCCATGTCAGACTCTAGCAGACTTGATGACAATAAAGAGCCATAAGAAGAGCCGAAAAGAAGTAAAAGTAGCGTGGATTGGAGACGGAAATAACGTATGCAACTCGCTAATCGGGGGATGCGCAATTACAGGCATGAACATTTCCGTAGCGTGCCCGGGAGGTTATGAGCCGGACAAGACGATAGTAAAAAGAGCGGTTGAGCTGGGCTGTGAGGTGGTAATAATAAAAGATATAGAAGAAGCCGCTGCGGATGCTGATGTCTTAAGCACCGATGTATGGGTATCAATGGGAGACGAGGAAGCGGCAGAACGAAGAAAGAACGCGTTTAAACGATACCAAATAAACGAGGAGTTGATACGAGTTGCAAAGGAGGATGTGATAGTAATGCACTGCATGCCGGTGCATGTAGGCGAAGAACTGACGGAAGAGGTATTAAATAGCGACTATTCGGTGATCTTCGAGCAGGCGGAGAACCGGCTGCATGCGCAAAAGGCACTGCTTTTGACATTGTTAAGTTATTAAGTCTACAATTATTGACAATCGGTACTTTTATGATGCGTTACTCGAACTATTTGTATAAACCTTTTAAATAGCCATTCCCTAAAAAGTATCCACAGACAGACAGATAAGGGAAAGAAAGAAAATGGGCGAAGTAGATGCGGAAGAGGGTTTCCCTTTTGACCTGAACCCCATGTATGAAGGGGAAAGAGTAAGAAAAGCGAATATGTACCTGGAGTTAGGCGGGCAAGAAAAGCCTGGATTCGAGCTTGTTCTCTTTGAACCCGATGCTGATAAGGTGAAAGATGGCGAGGTCACGTTGATAGGAGCAGACCTGGAAGAGATGACAGAAGGTGGTAGCTATGCGTTCGCGATGATATATACGGTATATGGTGAGCAGATAGAGAAAGACCTGGAAGCGGTGATAGAACGCCGGAATCACGAATACCAGTCGTATATACAGGGATATATGCACCTCAACCAGCGAGGCGAGATATGGGTAAGGATAAGCAAGGATGCGGTGAAGAAAGGGCTTAAATCGCTGAAACAGATAGGTAAGGCAACGATACAGCTATTTAAGGCTGAACTACCGTTCATCGAGAAGATGGAAGCCACGTATATCACAGACGAGGCAGAAGTAGAGAAGCGGTTGGAAGAGGCGAACAAGATATACGGAGCGCGGGATTTGAAGACGCGGGGGATGCATGATGAAGACGTGGACGAATTTTATCAATGTACGCTCTGTCAGTCATTTGCACCAACGAATGTCTGCGTAGTTACACCGGATAGAATAGCGCTTTGTGGTGCAATGGGCTGGTTCGATGCAAGAGCAGCAGCGCGGGTGGACCCTGAGGGACCAAATGCACCAATTCCGAAAGGGGATTGTATAGATCCCGTAGGCGGCGAATATACAGGTGTAAATGATGCAGCGGTAAGGCTATCGGGTGCTGAATATAATTCCATAAAGTTGCATTCGTTCTTAGAGAAGCCGCATACAAGTTGTGGCTGTTTCGAGGTGGCAGGATTCTATATACCGGAGCTTGATGGCATAGGCTGGGTGCATCGCGGGTCTAAAGTCGCGGATACGCCGATTGGGCTATCGTTCTCCGTGATTGCGGGCTCCGTGGGTGGCGGTAAACAAGTAAAAGGGTTCCTTGGCATTGGAATTCAGTATTTTTACAGTTCTAAGTTTATCCAGGCAGATGGCGGGTGGCGTCGTGTGGTCTGGATGGCATCAGATTTAAAAGAGCGAGTGACGGAAGCCATCCCGGAGGAGATGAAGGATAAGATAGCGACAGAGCAGGATGTTAATGATATAGAGAGTCTGCGTGAGTTCTTGATTCGGGTTGACCATCCGGTAGTGAAAGGCGTTATCCGAGCGGTTGACGGCGTGCAGGTGACCGGAGGATGGGCAGCGGTGGAAGAAGCAGAAGCAGCGGCGGTTATGCCTGCTGCTGTTGCGGAAGGAGGCGTGATGCCGGTCGCGGCGGCGGGTGCGGAAGTCACTTTTGCGCCCATGACTGTATCGGGTGCGAGTTCACCCATAGTAATCGTACTCAAGGATGCAGACGTTCGCATCAGAAAGATAATATTGAAGAAGAAGGGGACGTAGGCGCAGAGTGTGTTTGGGTCCTGTGAAATAATAAGTAGAAACGTGGATTTTGTGATCCCGCCTTTTCCAAAAGGGGCGATAGGGGGAAGATTGTTTTTTTTTGCGAACCTGCTTCGGCGTAAGTATTTCTATTATTTAACAAAATCTTTCTAATGTTGTTAATTTTTATTTGCATTGTTTGGGATGTATTTTGTTATATCTTATGAATAACTTATTCTAAAAGTGTAAAAGCCAAAAGCACGGTTTGAAATCCAATATCGGTAAGAATAAAGTAAAAATCGAAAAGCTTTTTATAGTGGCAAATCCTTTATGGTTTGTTTAATAGTGCTCGACATCGGCAACATTGCTGATGTATGTATGTGTGTGTCCCTCATGAGGTGTAAATACTTGAAGGATAAAAAAGCGAAGAAGGAAGGCGCTGTGTGGGGCACTTTATAACTGCACAAAAAATATAGGAGGTGATAAGAAGAAAAAATGAGAAAAGAGATAAAAAAGCCATATCTTATTGTGTTTTTTGCTGCTATCCTGATGTTGATGTCCACTATTCCAGGTGGTATGGCAAATGGAAATGGAATTCCCGCTCAGCTAAGACTTGAAGCGATTCCAGGTACCTATGTAGAGTCTTCAGAGGATGCATGGCTCAATGAAAGCTACGTAACGACAAATACATCATTTGATTTGAATATAACTTATAACCAGTCTCAAAAGGGAAATATTTCTTATCTGTACCTGCTTGTGGCTGTGAATATGACCCCTAGCGGCAATGTGACTGTTAATGTCAGTGGTAACACCGTAGGTCCTTACGACGGAGTTATAAAAAACAACAAAGCACTGGTAAACGACACGGAGCCTGATTATGAGTACCCGGGACATGGAATCTATAAAAATGGGAGCAGCACCTGTTTCGAAGTTGTGAATATCACATCTCTGATCCCAGGCGGGACACTTGTAGGAGATGAGACGATGACCGTGCATATTGATATAAACCCTATAAATCCTGTAAAGGTGCACTTTGATGCTGTCGGAGCGGATAGTAATAAAGCGCCAATTGCATTTGTCCCGCCTTCGCATGATGTGACATATGATTATGTCCCGGAATTCACCACAATCGCCATACCAGTTGCAGCAGTGCTCGGACTACTGTTCTTCTTCAACCATCGCAAGAAACGCAGGGAATAAAAATATGTCCCCCTTTTTATTTTTGTAGTTGTTGCACTGCCTCTTCGGAATCGAATGCTGCCACTGCTATTACTTTTGCATTTGCATTTGCCCCCGGGTAATCTATTGAACCATCCGCGGGACCATCATTTCCTGCTGCTGCAACTACCAAAACTCCTTTGTTTATTGCATAATCAAATACGTCCCGATTAGTACTATTACCGCAGCAAGCCCTTTGATGATGACTGCGGATTTGTCCTCTATGCCCTCCTTTAGCAACCCGGGATAAAAAATACCGAGCACGATCGCAAAGATGAATACGAAAAAAGGCTGTGTTGACGGTATCGCACTCACGAGCACGACATATGTTCTGGAAACCGCATCGTAGTATAAAACATAGCCCGTCCACGCAAGGGTACTGCTGATAACACAAAGCAGATAGACTCTTGAATGTAGCGACTTCGTATCGGTAATGAATCTTCTTCTTATCTTTGGGCTGAGTAAGAAAAAAGGTCTTACCGCCATGTTACCGAGCACGAACCAGAAGAGGTAGGTCCAGTACTCAATGTAAGCGAAGAGGAATTTTGCAAGCACATCTTTGCCTGCCAGGAGAAAATCCAGAAATAGAATCATGAGCAGTGCAGGCGAGATAGAAAGAGACTTACGTTCCGGGCGGCGAAACGAGACGAAAATCGCACTTAAGACCATAAGCCCTATGCCAATATATCTTCTCGTGCTGAGGTTCTCGGCAAGGAATAAAGAAGATAATAATAGCACAAAAAGAGGGGCGAGATAAAATAAGGGTGTTACGCGCGAAACCTCTTCTACCAGCAACGCCTTGTTGTAAAGTACGAAAACCAACCCGAAAATCATCCCGACCAGGAGAATCAAGAGATAGAGCCCGATAGAATTGTGGAAAGAAGAGCAGAGAAAAAGAACCAGTGCAATGGGTACCAGAGTAAAAGTCAGGAAAATCTGATAGGAGAAGGCATCTTTAATGTGGTGCGTCAGCACGAGCTTGTCCACTATCACGACCACCGCCCATAGAATTGATGCCAGAAGTGCGGGAATATACCAGTGCCATTGCATATATACATAATCTCTATATGTTTGTTGCGTTATGAATAAAAGAGAGAGGATTACCAATGAGAAATAATGAAGAGAAGATAAATAGGGTGCTTATACCAGACAACCTATCAGAAGAGGGTATAAATAAGCTGCGGGAGTTTGCAGAAGTGGATGTCTTGCTGAACTTGAGCAATGAAGAATTGAAGGAGCGTATTACGGACTATGATGCGTTGGTCGTGCGAAGTGACACGAAAGTGACAAAAGAGCTAATAGATGCGGGTTCTCGATTGAAGGTGATAGGCAGGGCAGGTGTTGGTGTGGACAATATAGACGTGACGAGCGCGACGGAAAGAGGAATACTGGTGGTGAATGCGCCGGAGGCGAATACCATCTCTGCTGCGGAACACACCATCGGATTGCTGCTCAGCCTTTCGAGGAATATACCGGCTGCAAACGTCTCGCTGAAGTCGGGCAAATGGGAACGAAAGAAGTACATGGGTGAAGAAGTGAACAGCAAGATATTGGGCATAATCGGGCTGGGAAGAGTGGGTAATGAAGTAGCGAAACGGGCAAAGGGGCTTGGAATGCGTGTCGTTGCATACGACCCTTTTATATCGCAGGAGAAAGCAAGGGAGCTTGGAGTTGCTCTTTCCAGCTTTAATGACGTTCTTTCGGTAGCGGATTTTATTACTTTGCATACACCGCTTGTGAAGGATACGTATCACCTGATAGGAAAGGACGAGTTCGCAAAGATGAAAGAAGGAGTACGGGTGGTAAACTGTGCTCGTGGTGGTATATTAGATGAAGATGCGCTGACAGATGCGATAAAAAGCGGAATAGTAGCAGGCGCTGCTCTGGACGTCTTTGAGCACGAACCACCCGGGGAGACCGAACTACTCGCACTCAACGAAGTAGTAGTAACGCCACATCTTGGTGCATCCACGAAGGAAGCTCAGAGAGCTGCTGCATTGAGTATTGCCTGGGATGTAACAGCCGCATTGAAGAATGAGCCCGTTAGGAATGCCATAAATAGGATATATGTCGAAGAGGAGCTGATGGATGCTATAAATCCTTATCTGGTATTGGCAGAGAAACTGGGACGGCTATGTGCACAGCTAATACCAAAATCGTGCCGCATGGAAGAATTAAATATCGCGTATGAAGGAGAAATAGGAATGGCAGGAACAGGCGGATACGAGACGAGAATAATAACCATAGCAATGCTGAAGAGCCTCCTGTCGTGGTTCACAGACGGCGTGAATTATGTGAACGCCGAGACGATTGCGAAGAAATCAGGGATAAAGGTTACGGAAAGCAAGACTGAGGACGTGGAAAACTTCGCATCGTTGATTACGCTTTCAATAACTACACAGCGAGCAGGAAAAGAGGAGAAGAAGGCAGTTGCAGGGACGTTATTCGGAAAAGACGACCTGAGAATAGTGCAAATAGATGGGTACCGGGTGGATGCCTCCCCCTCTGGCTGTATGCTCATCTGCTCATTCCTAGATAAACCAAGGGTGATAGGACCTGTTTGCACCATTCTGGGCGACAGTGGTATAAACATCGCGAGGATGCAGGTAGGACGTGAGAAATCAGGCGGCGAAGCAGTTATGGTGCTTAACGTGGATAGTAGCCCGGATGCGAGCACGGTGGAAGAGATAAAGAAGGTGCCGAATATCATTGAGGTGACGCTGGTGAGTCTGTGAGTTCACGGTGACTTAATTTAATATTCGCAAGTACACTTATCAATCAATCATCACGATGCATGCCGAAGAAGGAATACCCGCGCACATATTCCGGGCATATGACATACGAGGGATTTTCAATGAAGACCTGCACCCGAGGACAATGCTAAAGATAGGGCTCGCATTGGGTTCGTATGCCAGTGAAAGAGGCTGGAATCTCGTGGCTGTGGGCAATGACATCCGGGCTACTTCTACTTTGCTCTCGAATGCGCTAATCTCCGGGCTGCTATCCGCGGGGATTGACGTGACTAATACCGGCACGACCTCTTTTGGTACCTGTGCCTTCAGCGGCTGGCTGCTCAAGAAGGATATAACTGCGTATGTAACTGCATCTCATCTACCACCAGAATGGAACGGCGTGAAACTGTATACCGGTGAAGGAATAGGCTTCTCGGCTCAGGAGAACGAAGAGATAAGGACTCTCGTGCTGGACGGCAAAGCAGAAGCGGTTCCGTGGAATGACGTTGGCAAGTACCATGAGCTGGATTTGCGTGCGGAATATATAGAATACATAGCGAAGAGATTTGACCGTGAGGTATTCGAGGGCAAACGAATCGTACTGGACTGTGGAAACGGTAGCATGGGTCTCGTAGCGTTGGATGTAGTGAATCGAGTGAACCTGAAAGCGGATGCACTGTTTCCGAACCCGGACCCTTCTTTTCCCAATAGACCTTCTGAGCCAACAGATGCTAGTTTAGGTGCGTTAAAAGCCGAAGTGCTGCGAACTAACGCGGATTTCGGCGCGGCTTTCGATGGCGATGGCGATAGGGTGGTAATGATAGACGACAGAGGAAGAATGCTGAGTGCAGACCAGTGCGGCGTTATAATAGCCCGGGCGTTGTTAGAGGAGCGAAAAGGAACTGTATTGGCAAATGTCGAATGCTCCATGCTTATAGAACGTGAGCTGGAGAAGTTAGGAGGTAAAATAGAACGGATACCGGTTGGGCATACGTTCTTGACGAAAGAAGCAAAAGCACGGGATGCGGTGCTTGGTATCGAATCAAGCGGGCATTACGTAATCCCCTCTCTCTTCCCGTTTGACGATGCGATCACGATACCGTTGAAACTAGCGGCGATTTTAATTAAGACCGGGACGAAGTTGTCCGGACTCGTAGACGCATTACCGGTGTTTCCAAAGCAGCGTAAGAACCTGCAATGCGGGGATGAAGTGAAGTTTGAGGTGATGCGAGTTCTTGCTGGGCAGTTGGCAGCCGAATATGGCGCTGACAGGCTAAATATGATGGATGGGATAAGAATAAACATGGGCGATGATGGCTGGGTGCTTATAAGGGCTTCAAACACATCGCCTTTGATACGCGTGACTGTGGAAGGTGCAACAGAAGAGATAAAGGAGAGACTATTGGCTAAATTTGTTGCCGTTACGAAAGATGTAATCGTGCATTATAACAAAGAAGAAGTTGTAGCGAGCAAGGACTAAAATAAGCTTTTTGCCTATGTATGTATGGATTCAAACCACTTCGACTCCTTCTGCATCTGGCTTCCATGTACTACCAGACAGCCGTTTCAGCTCCTTTGGCACTTTCACCCGCAGCACATTCGTAGACCGTATATGATAAACGGGGTCTCCGGTCATGGGATCGTACTCCTCGGTACGAATAACGCTACTGATGATCGTCTTGAACTTCAATATCGTGCCATCTTCCAGCTTATATTCATTCCAGTCCTCTTTTATCGTATCAAAGTCAATATCCATTGCTTCTATTTCGCCCCCTTTCGGTAATCGTACTTTCAATTTCTTCACCTTTTTTTTTACTTATTATCTTACGTTTAAGTAATAATATAAAAAGAAGGGAAAAATGATTGAACATCAAAATATGACGGAGTCCGAAAAATGCTTGAAAAATATCTCGGCAAAGTAATAGAGGGCAGGAATCTAACCGCGAGTGAAGCAGAAGCCGCGATGCGAGCGATAATGAGTGGCGATGCTGAGGTAATCCAAACTGCCGCTTTCCTCGCTGCGTTGAGGCTGAAAGGCGAGACGGAAGAAGAAATAGCGGCTTTCGCAACGGTTATGCGAAGTATGGCACTGAAATTAAATCCAAAGGTGGCTAAGAGCGTGGACGTATGCGGTACAGGCGGCGATGTCATAAAGACCTTCAACATCTCTACCACTGCGGCGTTCATCACGGCTTGTGTGGTACCCGTGGCAAAACACGGTAACAGGTCAGTGACGTCAAAATGCGGTAGCGCAGATGTTATAGAGGAGCTGGGCGCGAATTTAGCATTGTCACCGGAGAAGATAGAGGAGAGCATCGAGAAGATAGGCATCGGGTTCATGTTTGCACCGCGGCACCACCAGGCGATGAAGAACGTGATAGAAGTAAGGCAGAAGCTGGGGGTGAGGACGGTCTTCAATATCCTGGGCCCGCTGACGAACCCTGCGAATGCAAGATATCAGCTCATGGGCGTTTACGACGCAGTAGCAACGGAGAAGATAGCAAAGGTGCTTCGTATCTTAGGGCTGAAGAAGGCGTTGGTAGTGCACGGCGAGCCAGGTCTGGATGAAGTCTCCATCTGCGGGAAGACAAAAATAGCGCAACTGGAAGGAGGCGAGATAACCACTTATTTCATACAACCTGACGAGTTCGGGTTGAATACGGCATTGCCCGCGGAAATTGCAGGTAGCGATAAAAAGGGAAATGCGATAATATTAAAGGATGTTTTGAGCGGCAAGGAGGGAGGAGCAAAGCGGGACGTAGTGCTACTGAACGCAGCATCAGCTATTTTCGCGGCTGACGCGGCAGAAAGTATAGAAGAAGGGTTTGAAGTGGCACGTGAGGTATTAGAAGATGGGCGTGCGGCGAATAAGCTGGATGAGTTCATCAGGTTTGCGCAGTGACCCCAGAAATGCCACCATTTAAGACCACGGAGTCCAGCACCTGCACCAGCACAAGCACCCGCTTCTGGCTGAAGGAGCTAATATTAGAGAATTTCATGTCCTATGAATATGCCAGAATACCGCTAAAGCCGGGACTCAATCTGATTTCAGGGCCGAACGGTGCGGGCAAATCGTCTATTTTACTGGCTATTTCCGTGGCGTTAGGTCAGATATACACAGAAAGGAGTAAGAGGTTGAAGGATTTAATACGGCGTGGTAGCGAAATCGCGCGGATAACGCTTGTATTTGATAACGAAGTAAAAGAAGGAGAGCGACCTATCAGCTTTTCCGATACCGATACGTTCCTGTTATCGCGATACATACGTAACGATGGTAATTATTGGTGGGAAGCGGATTATAAACGGGTAAGCCACGATGAAGTTACACGGCTGTTTAAAGGCTTTGGACTTGACCCGAATAACATGCTGATTATAATGCACCAGAACACGATGGAGCGATTCAGCCAGACGACGCCGCAGGAGAAGCTAAAGCTATTGGAGGAGGCAGTCGGGTTCTGTTCATACCGTGAAAAGGTAATAGAAGCAGCAAACCGGCTCGAATCAATCATAAGCGAGGACGAATCCAGTTCTGATTTGCTTGGCAGAGCGGAAGAGAGCCTTGGCTACTGGAAAGAGATGCATAAGAAGTTTATGCTTCGCGAAGAGCTGGAAGATAAGAGAAGCTGGTTGAAAAGAGAGGCGATATGGTCACGAGTATTAAAGCAGGAAGCCGCATTAAAAACGCTGGAAGAGCAGCTTAAAGAGAAAGAACATGCTTTGGACTCAAATCAGGCAGAGGCAGACCGCATAAAAGAGTATATAAAAGAGTGGCGAGATGCGTGGAAGACCAGCACAAAGGATTTGTTTCACGCACTTTTATACTTAGAGAAAGAAACAAGGCTGAACGACTTAAAAGAAGCGATAAGCAAAGTGCAGAGCGAACTTGGAGCCCTTGAGAGGACTCAGGAATCAATCATGGAAACATATATAGACAATCGAGTAAAGGCAGAAGTGCTGGCATTTAAACGTGAGCTGCTCGAAGCCGATATAAACACGATTGAAGTGGAAATGGCAAGCGTGAAAGAAAAGCTGGCGGATTTGGAGTCATTGAAGCGAAAAGCAGGTGAGAGGATAGCGACTGAGAGGAAACAGAGCGAGATAGAGAACGAACTGAGTTTGGTGGGTGCGAAGATAGAAGCACTGGGCGAGATACCGGAAGAGACCGAGGAGATCTACACGAATTATTCGAGGTTATTTGCGGAACTGGAAGAGAGAGCGAAGGTAGTAGCTGTGAATAAAAGAGAGGCGCAGAAGGAACTTGAATCCCGGAACGAAATCTGGCGTAATGCGATGACGGACCTATTGGGTGATATTAACAGCTCTTTTCAACGGATTATGTCCAGCATAGATGCTGTCGGGTTGGCTCGACTGGTGAATCACGATGATATAGCGACTGCGGGTTTAGCACTTTTTGTGGGCTTCCGGGGCGCCCCGCCTGTGCTATTTGATTACTATACGCAAAGCGGCGGCGAGAAGACGGCTTCGATCATGGCGTTCCTGTTGTCAATCCAGCAGATGCTTCGGTCTCCTTTCAGGGCGGTGGACGAGTTCGATATACACATGGACCCCCGGAATCGCGAAGAGATATATAAGATGATGATTTCGACAATGAAAGACGTTGAATGCTTGCTGATTACACCGGGCCAGATAACCGTGACCGATCCGAGAGTTCATGTAATTGTAGTGCAGAAGACGTACGGTAAGTCGAGGGTGCAAGAAGTGAAAGAGGAGTGAAAGAGAAGTGAGTGATAGATACCCCGTGGCTTCCGCTCTGTGCGCGGGAAAAAAGAGAAACCTATTTATATACCCTTCTCCAAAGGATTATTACAACAGAATAGCCAGCTAAAAATGAGCACGATAGAAAAAGGGGAAAGAGGAAAACTCGAAGAGGTGCTAATGGACTGGCGAACACTGGCAGTGATCGCGGTTGTGACGATTTTATGGCGAATATTCATAAGTCTTGACAAACGGATTTCATTCAGGGAAAGTGTATGCTCAGGTGTTGTTCTTCTCATATTGGGCTGGTTCATCTTCGGTTATCTCTATCGCCTGTCTAAGCGAGATACGAGCTGGTTAATCTCGAATAAGCTGGCTAAGGGGCTTGCTATTAGCGCGGGTGCCTTAGATATTTACGCGCTTATTTACTATGGGATGAGGTGGTACGGATTTATAATGGGACCAGAAGAAGTATATATAGCACTGGATTATCTTCTGTGGGACGTAAGATACGCCATGTTAGTGCTTGCGTATGGTGGGCTAATATGGGCGACCGGGTATCTAAGAAAGATGCACGATAATTACATGCTGGTGACCAAAGATATGCCTGAGCGGCGAATAGCGGGAGTAAACGAAGCTTTATTCCGTGTAATCACTGATGAACGGACGGTAATAGTGATATTGGGTGTAGTGTTTTTATGGCGTGCATTTATTAGTTTTGACAAGAAACTTGATCTTTGGGAGTGTATGTGCTCAGGTATTGGCATGTTCATACTGGGGTGGGTCCTCTTCGGTTACATAAGTTCTCTGGCAGTGAGAACAACCAGACCAAGCGTGGCAAAGATCTATCAGGGGTATGCCTTTGCGTTATTTGCGGTAAACATGTATGTCCTCGTTTATTATGCAATACGGTGGTACACATTAATATACGCTGTTCCACCTGCTGGCGAAGCTTTAGTACCAGTACCCCTGAATTTCGTCTTCATGGATATAAGCTATTTTATGTGGGCGATATTTTATTGCACTGCAATAGTGCTCTCCAAGTATCTGGAGAGGGCATCTATGGAGTGCGAGTTCCTGATTAAGAAAGGAATGGAAGGGTAACAAAACAATAAATAGCCAGTCCCTCTTTCTCTAACGTTATTTAGTTAGCTAATCTCCATTCTCCTTATTTGAGTTCTGGGGATTTAGAAGATGAAGAAGCGCGAGGTTATATTCCGGGTAATAACAGATGAACGGGTATTAATAGTAATAGCAGGTGTAGCGTTCTTATGGTTAGCAGTCGTAAGCTCGGATGAAAAGATATCCTTCTGCGAAAGTGTATGTTCTGGTTTGAGCTTATTCGTAATTGGCTGGGGCATCTTCGTTTACCAGTATTCTATGCCACGGAAAACAACTGGCTGGCCCGTAACGAGCCGGATTTATCGCGGTATTGCCGTTAGCCTTCTCGTGCTAAATGGCTATATCGCGATTTACTATGGTATGAAGTGGTCTGGATTACTGCATGTAGAAGTTTCGGTGCGGTGGGATTATATTTACCAGGACTTGAGATATGTCATTTTCGTGGTGTATTATTGCGTAGCGATTGCTTCGGCGCGGCATATAAAGGGTATGTGCGAGAAGTACAGGCTGCTAATCAAAGAAAGACCGAAGGAAAGTGCTAAGGATATAAAAGAAGCCATATTCAGGGTGATGACACATGAACGAACATTAGTAGTAGTAATAGCAGCAGCGATTTTATGGCGAGTAGTTATACGCTCGGATAACATGATTACTCTCTGGGAAATTGCGTGCTCAGGTATTTCGCTTATCGTATGGGGATGGTCCCTCTTCGGATACTTCTGTGCATTGTCCACCAAAGTGAAACACAGGATAGAGTTGACCAGAGTCATTCAGCATGTGGCTCTTGGCATGATGGCGATAAACATTTATGCTGTTTTTTACTATGGCATTAGAGGGTATGAACAGATCTGCCGAATCATGGGAGAAGCGGACGTGACGTACGTACCACAGCCGCTGGAAATGGTCTTCAGGGATATAAGATATGTCATGATAGTGCTTTTTTATTGCACAATAGTACTATTAGCGAAAAGCTTAGTACATGCCTATGAGGATTATACGGTGCCCGCCATCCAAACAGAAGTCTGCATCAAATAATCCGCCAGTACCAGCGCAACCATCGCTTCTGCAACGGGCACTATCCGTGGGCATATACAGGGGTCATGCCTGCCCTTTATCTTTACTTCTATTTCTCGCCTCTTCTCCATATCCACACTTCTTTGCGGCTTTGCAATAGAGGAAGTAGGCTTCACGGCTAGTCTACATATCACGGGCTCACCCGTAGAGATACCACCCAAAATACCGCCTGCGTTGTTCGTTCTCGTTCTAATCTCTCCTTCTTTCATATAGAATTCATCGTTCATCTCGCTTCCTTTCAACCTTGCAGCTTTGAACCCCGCACCTATTTCAACGCCCTTCACCGCACCGATACCCATCAAAGCCGTTGCAAGTTCTGCATCCAGCTTCTCGAAGACCGGTTCGCCCAAACCCGCGGGAACACCGGTTGCTATTACTTCCACGATGCCGCCTACACTATCGCCTGCCGCCTTCACCTCTTTTATCAGCGTTTCCATTTGCACCGCAGCTTCTGAATCCGCACATCTGACTGCGTTACGCCCGGCATTCGTCTTTATTTCTGCGATGCTTACTTCTCGCGCTCTTATACCGCCTACCGCCACTACATGTCCGATAATTTGTATACCCTGCACCGCTAAGATCTTATTTGCTATTGCACCCGCAGCTACTCTCGCCGCGGTCTCTCGCCCGGACGCTCGCCCCCCGCCGCGATAGTCCCTTATACCGTACTTTATTTGATAAGAGAAATCTGCCTGACCCGGTCTCGCGATATTTTTTAGCGGTTCATAGGGTCTTGAATCAACGTCTTTATTCCATATGAGCATAGAAATAGGAGTCCCCAGCGTTTTGCCTTCAAACACACCGGACAATATGTTCACCTCATCTGCTTCCTTCCGCTCCGTCGTTATTTCACTTACACCCGGTCTCCTTCTGTCCAGTTCGTGCTGTATCTCCTCTTCCGATAGCTCAAGCCCTGCGGGGCAGCCATCCACGACAACACCTACCGCTGCTCCATGTGACTCGCCCCAGGTCGTCACCCGGAATAACTTGCCAAAAGAATTGCCAGACATGATAACCGGAATTTTGTATACTCTTTTAATACATGACTTTCGGCTATTTAGATTATACCAACGGATTAAATTAGACCACTCCAAAATTATACCTGCACTCCCTTGTATCTTTTATCCCCATACGATTAATGACATTAAGTGCCGATTCCAACTTC
>JBAQFZ010000026.1:0-8325 GCA_049287525.1 Halobacteriota archaeon
TGTTGTATTTCCTTTTTAGTTTTGAGCCACAGAAAGGACATCTGTCCATACTGCTAACGGCTTCTATAACTTGTTCCATAGGTATAAAATAGTGGTTATTATAAAAGAGTTGTGGGTGAAACTATGGCCACTCGTTCTCGCGAACCTGAAACACCGTCTCTTTATGCCGCTTCGGCTTGTTGTTCACGTACCAGTCCAGATGATACCGCAGCAGATACGTGTATGCACCAATAAGAAAACTTCCAGAACCACATGCAGGATCTAAAATCTTTATGTCTGCAATCTCTTCTGGCGTCTTCCCTGCTATAAGTTTACCAACCGTATTCTTCACAATATAATCCACGATATACTGAGGCGTGTAATACACGCCACCCGCTTTTTTAACCTCCGGCTTCGTCTCCACCTTCGCCTGATGCCCTGCCGTCAGCCGGATGACCTTCCCCAGAAACTGCTCGTACACGTTCCCCAGGATTTCAACGCCTAAAACTGAAAATTCGTACGGTGATTTCGGATAATACAGACTCTGAATAATCGTCTTCAAGACCCTGTCGTCAATGCTCAACGCAGGCGTTATCCTGTCCGTATCAAAATCAAATATCCCACTGTCGTATTTGGATTGCGCTAATTTAAAATGGTTCTTCAAATGCATGTACACGTCACCGCCTTCTGCTTGTGTCTGCAACTGTCCATAGGGTTCGATGCCGCGATCCTCACAGATCCGCAGGAAAATTATTCTATCAATGATTTTCTGTACCGCATAGTTCAACTCGTAGATGGACACAGCGGGATTGCGAAGTGCGATGTTCTTAGCCAGCAGTTCTCGCCAGCTCTCTATCTCCTTTAAAAATTCGCTATCCACTTCCGCAGTGCCTTTCTTCCCCTTCGTAGATTGCGCATACATGTCAAAACTGCCTTTGAGTACCGCTTCTTTTGAAAAGACGTCGTATATTGCATCAAACTTATCGAGATATTCCTCAAACGTATAATAGGCAATCCTACCCACACCGGGTTTGTCATTTGAATTGGGCTTTATCTGGCAGTCAAAAACTGATAACTCCTCGAAATCCGTTACAACAGATAATGGCAGTTTCGCACTCCATGCATACCGTCTCAACTGGTATGACGGGCTGACGTCCTCTTTTATCTTCACCGCGGGTTTCTTCGCTTCGACAAAGAACTTCCTCTGTCCTCCGATTCTGAAACTGTAATCCGGTGCCCTGGTTGACCGCCCTACTTTTATCGCATCTTCGTGAACAACCTCCTTGTATTGCTCCCCATACCCTTGCTTATTGCTCACGTCCCAGCCCAGCGCTTCAAAGAACGGGTCAATGAATTCTCGTCTTACCTGTGTTTCGTTATATGCCGATTTTTTATAAACATCAAGATTATACCGGAATCGCTCAATGAGTTCTTGCAATTTTTGTCTTGCTTGCTCTTTCATTTGGGTTTTTGCTCTTTTGAGATCGCACCGAAGATGGGTAACAAAACAAACCTCGTAATTAATTTGTAACGCCCTTTTATAAAATTTCCGATTACCTTACCTATTGTTTTGATCTCAAAACTTACGGCGGAACCGACCTACCGGCGCTCTACGACTGCTTGGTAAAAGCAAAGGAATTGTTTTCTATATATGGCGTTGATCCAATCAGTACAGAGATGGCGTGAGGATATATTCCGGGGATTGTCACACTACCAGCCGTGTTATCTGCTGGAATGGTATTCTTAATTAAGTCATGACGTTTTGGCTGCCGGAAGAATTCATCACAAGCATGAGAAGCAATTGGGAAAAAAGGAGGCTTAAGAGGCTCAGAGAGAACATACCCCTTCTGAATAAGGTAGGTAAACTACTCGGAGATTAAAAATACTTAGAAGAAAGAAGTATGCCTTGGGCATTGCATTGCATTGCACTGTATTGTATTCCGCAACTCATTCACCTCGATTCGGCGAATGTGTACGCGCGACAAAGGCGAAGAACATGTTTAATGAGGTGAAATTGAAATACCTCTTTCCGAACCTTTTCCATGTAGCCGCTTTGAAAATTGGCAGTCTTTTATATCTACTCTTACCTTTCTTTGATGTAACTGCAAATCGTGAGGGTGGTGGTTTGTATTGTTCCAGTAATTGTTGCAGAGGACTTAACGAAGCAGTTTGGCGAGATTGTAGCCGTGGATAGCGTGAGCTTTGCGGTAGAAAAGGGTGAAGTGTTCGGGTTTCTTGGTCCGAATGGTGCGGGTAAAACCACCACAATGAAGATGATTCAGTGTGTATCTCCTAAGACTGCCGGAAAGCTTACTGTGTTTGGCATGGAGGTGAGTACACACCAGCGAGAGATTAAGAAGCTCTTAGGAGTAGTGCCGCAGGAGAACAATCTTGATCCGGATTTCACGGTGCATGAGAACCTCCTCGTGTACTCGCGCTATTTTGATCTACCTCGCACAAGCGCAGAGCGGATAATAGACGAGCTTCTGGATTTTGTTCAACTGAGTCACAAAAAGGATACGTTGATCGAACAGTTGTCTGGTGGAATGAAACGACGTTTGATACTTGCACGAGCACTTATCAATTCGCCCCGCATGCTGATCCTGGATGAGCCGACTATTGGGCTTGATCCGCAGGCGCGACATCTTATCTGGGATAAAATTAAAAGCTTAAAGTCGCAAGGTATCACGGTCGTGTTAACCACACATTACCTTGAGGAGGCGGCACGGTTGTGTGATCGGCTGGTGATTATGGATTATGGTAAAATCATAGTGCAAGGCAAACCGGATGAGTTGGTCAGAGAATATATTGGCACGGATATTGTGGAAGCGGAGACTGATCCAGAGGTAATCGCATGCCTGGAGCGAAACGCTGCGAGTTATGATGTGATAGGGAACAGGGTGCAGGTCTATACAACTAACCCGCAGGAGATTACGTATGCGCTTTTAAAGGAATGTGCGCTTGGGCAAATAACCGTGCGTTCTGCCACGCTTGAAGATGTCTTTTTGAAGCTCACGGGAAAGAAATTGAGGGAGTGAAACGATGTCTTATTTCACAGTGCCAAAATTGAGCAGGAGGGTGTTTAAGGTCTGGCTTCGAAATAGAGACGTGTTTATGAAGACGTACAAAGTGAATTTTATTCCACCGTTCCTCGAACCGCTACTCTATCTTTTTGCGCTTGGATTCGGACTGGGTACGTATATAGATGTCATCGAAGGTATCAGCTATGCCAAATTTATCGCGCCTGCTCTGTTATCCATTTCGGTTATGAACTCGTCTTTTTTTGAGTGCACCTTCGGCTCTTATGTGCGCATGTATTATCAGAAGACCTTTGATGCCATAATTGCGACGCCCCTGAGCATAGAAGAGGTGATAACAGGCGAGCTCCTGTGGGGCGCGACGCGAAGTCTTATCTATGCAACGATCATGCTGCCAGTGATTGCAGCTTTTGGACTCCTCGAACTGCCCTCATCGCTGCTGATAATTCCCTTTTCATTTATTTCGGGCTTTCTCTTTGCAACTATTGGGATGTGCTTCACCGCAATCACCCCTAATATAAATTCGCTTAACTACCCTACCTTTCTCTTTATCACACCAATGTTCCTCTTCAGCGGCACCTTTTTCCCGCTCGCGCTTCTACCAATGCCGATACAGTATTTTGCCCTCGCAACACTACCGCTCACGCATGTTGTGGGGATAAACCGTGCGCTTACGCTTTCTACCCTGAATGGAGCTCTATTGCTGAGTCTCGCATGGATTGTTCTTGTTTCATTCATCTTGTTTGTGCTGGCAGTGAACCTTATGAAAAGAAGACTCATCGTTTAAGAAGAATTAAAACCGTTTATTCCCTTTTCTCTCATCTTTTTCATTAATAAATAATCTTCACCCCTACATCAGATATCCTGCTCCTTTTTACTTCCCCGAACTCTTTCAATGCCTCACTATCGCCGATAACAAAAACTGCCTCTCCAATCATTGCCACACTGGCAACCTTCCCTTCTGCATCCACCGCTTCAATCGCGTCCTTACAGGTATCACTCATTAATCCGCTCCGTAACGAAAAATCCCGTGAGACGCGCATGAAAGTTTCTATCGTTGGCTTTCGCATCAATGCTTTCAGTGCGTTCTTGCCAGCTCCACTTATCTGCCGTTTCAGCTCCTCACCACCTTCTGCTAATACCGCCTTCGTCAGTTTCGGACCGAACACGACATAGCTTATATTCTCGTTTGTATACGGTATCCGATAGATCATCCCTATTCCCGGAGGGCCAGGCTTCCTCCTTATCACCACACCACCGTTGGTCTCAGCCATGACATCACCTAAACCCGTACGGTTTTCAACTTCCGCGCGGTGTGCTACTTGCGCTACCTCGTTGAGCGTCATGCTGAGCGATAACAGTTCGTTCAAGGCAAGGGCAGTACTGAGCGCACCCGCACCACTTGCGCCAAATCCACAGCCTACCGGTACCTCAAAGTTCGTCGCTACGCATACCGCAGCGGTCCCAGCCAGAAGCTCGACCACGTACCTCGTGGTGGGTGCCTCTTCCTCTACACCGTTTATCTTTATTCGCGCCCTTACCGGAAGGTTGTTACCGAGAGAGACCTCAGTCACACAACCCGCTTCTAATACGATGCCGCAGCCAATAGAGCCTTTGTACAAAGGATCGGTATGATCACAGATAGCAAAGAAGCCCGTTATATGCGAAGGTGCATAGGTCTTTACAAACTCTTTCTTAAAGGCGACCGTGTTACCCGGGGATTTTTTTTTGGTGTTCAATTCTTTGTTTATACCTATGCTTATACACGGTTTTATAAAGCTAAAGCCGCATTACTTTTTGGGGATGCCCGAATAGAGATGTTACGAAGAATCTGTCGCGAAGTGAAAAACTGCAATCCTGAAGTGTTAGAGACGGTGATCGAGATAGCGGTGGGGATAGCGAGACAACCTGGAGAGAGATCGAGTATAGGTGCACTCTTTGTGGTTGGGGACGAAGAAGAAGTGTTGAAGAGGACCAAGCCCTTAATTTTAGACCCCCTTGAGCGACATCCAAAAGATGCAAAGGATATAAGGGATGCAAATGTCCAGGGCACGATAAAAGAGCTTGCAAAACTGGACGGCGCATTTATCATCAGTGGCGATGGCTATGTTCTTTCCGCAGCACGGTATATTCAAGCAAATGCGCGCGATATAGACCTCCCACTGGGTTTTGGGACTCGCCATATGGCTGCAGCTTCTATCTCCAAAGAGACAGATGCGGTGGCAGTACTGGTCTCAGAAGATGATGGCTTGGTAAGGATATTTAACGAAGGTGAGTTGATTGCTGAGATAATGACGGGGGTATGGAATTTGGAGATAATAAAGCCACGAATAAAAGGAGAGTATGAGAAGAGAGTAGAAAAGAACTTGAATTTGACGATGATTGTGAAGAGAACGTAAAACTGTGTCAGGCGGTACCCTTTGACGCTCAATCACCCGGCCGGCCGCAAAAGATTGGATTAAGACGCTTGCTTCTTCACACATTTTGAGGCTTATAGGAGATGTTCCGATAATAGTTCCAGGTTTACAACTTTTATGTCCAGATTGTGTTGGAGACGAGTTATAGTTTATTGATACAATCCTTCTCTTCATGAAAATAAAGCGGGAGCATGTTCTATACTATCTAAAAGAGAAGGAAAAGGAACAAGGTGGATACTATGGGACCGATATAGCAATACTTGCTAAAGAACTCTTTCATTGCGATAGCATGTCCCAGGGTAGGCTCTTCTCTCAAAAGCTTTCCCCCCTTATTAACTCTGCACTTCGTCCATCACGGAAACCATGTTCATGGCTTCTGAATCCGTAGAACAACAGCCGCTTGAGTGTATCGGTTTCATATCCGTAGATACAGCCCGCAAATCGGCTATCCCTATCTTGTGGTATCTCCCATGATAGGTAGCCAAAATGTTCTTCTTCCTATTATCCAATCCCATTGTGTCTATTACCACTGCCTCAACCTCATTACCAGAGATAGCTGTAAAGCAGCGGTGGATGAATCTCATTTCTAAGTTCTCTTTTATCTTTAATATCGGACAATACAATATACGTTTCTTCAATTCGAGTGGATTTGATTGTATCCAGTCCTTTATTTCAATGAATTCATCTAGTGTAGCGTTTCCTAATTAATGTCCCTCCCATCTCGTATTCGCTGCCTGATGTACCCTTGGTACCAACCCCGCAAAGCTACAAAGTTTCTTATAATCCGGGAAACGCTCGATCTCGCCTATCTCGTTCTTTACCACGGTTCTATCCTTTCCAAGTTGCACTCTCAGCCTCAGCAGTTCTCTATTCAAACTTTAGGAAAGTTTGATCAAAATGCTTCGCAGCGCTGCCAATATACATTTTTTCCCCCCCCCTTTTTTTATCGCTGTTGGGTCGGGGATTTTTCATGGCATCATCCACTCCACCCCAGAATGAAGTTGGGGGGCATCCCAGTTTAAACCTCCTACCATCTTAAATATTCCTTTCTGAGTCCGAATACAGCCTTTTTCCATCATAACAACTCAACGAATTCCGCAACGGTCAATCCAGCATCTTTAATCAAATCCCTAAGCGTACCTCTCTTTAGTTCCTTATGTTTTGGCACAGAAAGCGTAGAGGAATATCCAACTTTGTCCATGATGACATGATTTCTCGTTTCTCTACTTGCGACCCACCCAGCTTTCCTGAAGGCTTTTACTGCTATGAGTCCTGATATTACAGGTAACTTCGCCATTTACACGGCTACTTCAATCGTTTTTTCTTCGATACCTTGTAGCGCTCTCTGATTAATAACTTCCATACATCCCTGTATTGCATCTTTGATGTTTTCCAACGCCTCTTCCATCGTGTCGCCTTGTGAATGGCACCCCGGCAATGCGGGACAGCTCACATTGTATCCCCCATCTTCTAAATCTTCCTTCATAACAACTTTAAATTTCATTTTCTCGGCACCTCTTAATATATATATTTTTGATATTAAAAAAGCTTTCCATAAAAGCCCCACCTATGAACAAATCTTCCCCAATTTTTTGATAGCCTACGTTATATTTAAACTTTTCTATTTTTTCCCCAGATTGTATTGGTATAGTTACCCATGAGCATATATCCTTTCCAGTAGTACGGATATCAACTTTGAAACATGTCTATGGACTCTACACTTATGCTATTCATAAAGGTATATCGGTCGCCCCGCTTTACCGTGGGTGACTGATATACTAAGACTAATTGGTTTACTCTTACCCAAAGGCTCCCGCTACACTCGGCTCCTACTGTAATGAAGCCTATTCCACTACCGTTACCTTCGTTATTCCTGTGAGCCCTCTGGATATAGAGGACTTACCGTGTTTTTAGCACACGATTCTGGTTATTTGACTTGCCTTCTCGGTTCTTAACGCTACAACCGCTATCTTTGTGCCCTTTTGTTTGTTGTTGGGTCGGGGATTTTCAACATCCACCTATCCGGGCTCGTAGCCCATTATGCCGAGTCGTAAATAGGGTAGCCAATCAACCTCTGGGTCTCTAGCGACCAGGGGAGGGGGGGGGGCTTAACGGCTTACCCTCCGACCCAACAAAGCACTAATATGTGCTTAGGGGAAGTATATTTTTCATGGCATCAACCACTCCACACCCGCATTAAATTCGGGTGCATCCACCTTTGGAAAGCGCTTTGCTTTCTACATCTCAGCGAGCTTTTTAAGCAGCTCTTTATTCTTTTCCATGCTCACATCCATTATTTCCTCAGTTTTTTCAATCTCCTTTAATTCCTCTTCCTTTTTCTCGTGCATTTTATCACTCCTCCTTCTTCACATGCCTTCGTATCCATTCATCCTTAAAAAGATATCGGTAGCTTCAAATCCTGCCCTCTTGTTTCCATCCACAAATGGATGTCCTGAGATAATCCCTCGCAACAAAATCCCTGCTCGAGTAAATAAATCCCCGATCTTCTCGCTATATAATTTTTCTGTGCGAATCAAATCTAAAACAAACGATAAGATACCTTCATTTAACAATCCCTTTTCTCCTCCCGTAGTTTCAATAATCTTTTTATGCAGTCGTATAATGTTTTCTTTTGTGAGATATTTGTAGTTCATCTTTTAAGTTTATTCTTGATAAAAAAAAAAACTTTCCATGAAACCCGTTTTTACGCTAAATCTAACACCAAAAATCGATGTAGTTTCCAGAGGGATGTGGCGAGTTAACAACCACGATTGTATCCCCAGGACCAACAACGACATGGAGCGATTCATCTGGGAACTTAGAAAGAAGTGGAAAAGAATGACAGGTTGTACGCGTATTGATGAATGGATTGCCTACCGCGCTCCGACAGG
>JBAQFZ010000027.1:0-8964 GCA_049287525.1 Halobacteriota archaeon
GCCAGAACAAGATATACTACAACAACTTCATAAACAACACCGATAACGTCTATTCTTCCTCTTCAACTAACATCTGGAACTCCACCGAGAAAATAACCTACACCTACAAAAGGAAAACTTACGAGAATTATTTAGGTAACTACTGGGATGATTACACGGGAGGCGATGCCAATGGGGATGGAATTGGCGATAATCCTTACAGCATAGATTCCAATAATGATAATTATCCGCTGATGGAGAGGTTTGAGAATTACTTTAAAACTCCAGAGGAGAAAATATTTGATACTGGAGCATCAGAAAATCTATATCCCAGCATATTCGGCACACACAACGGTACAATTACACCAAACCAGACGATTACTGTAAGCAAACTTTATACTTATCCTTGTGAAGGAACAGGAGGGCATACCGAATACGCCGCTTTCTATTACTCAAACGGAACATTAATAGCAGAAGCACACTGGAACAGCTATAAAGGCGATTGGCATAACATCACTTTCGATAAGATTGTCTTTTTAATGGCAAACGAAACTTACAACTATATCTTAAGAACAGGCTCTTATCCGCAGATTCACCACACTCCTGCACTACTAACATCGAATGGTTGGATAACTTGCACTAAATTTACAGATGCGAATGGCAAGGAATATGATGACTGGATTCCCGCAATAAGATTGGAGTAAAAGCAGAAAAATGAGCGAGAGAGATAAGCTCCGGGGAATAATTGCGGAAATAGTAAGAGAAGAAACAGAAGCGATAGTGAGAGAAGCGAATGAAGTGATAAGAGAGATTGTAAGGGCTGAGGTTCTCCCGAAGTTAAGGTCTGCCGTAAGAGAATCAATATCAAAAGAGTTGAAGGAAGTAGCTTATCAGCCTCAGGCGGCTATGGCTAAAGAAGAAGCACCGGTAGCAACAAGCGAAGATGAACCGACAATAGCAACAGAAGCTGGAGGAGATCAAGGGTTAGGTCTGTATCTCTATGGAATAGCGGATGCAAATGCACAAACCGAGCTTGGACAAATAGGACTAGAAGAAAACGAGGTGTATACAATTCCATACAAAGGTCTTTCTGCAATCGTCCATAATTCTCCTTTGGAACCTTATAAAAGCGATGATGAAGAAGTCGTGAAGGGCTGGGTGAAAACGCATCAACATGTTCTGGACGTTGCGGAGGAAAAACTGGGCACCGTAATCCCGTTTGGTTTTGATATGATAATAAAACCAGAAGATACGGTAACTGCTGAGGAAGCATTGAAGAAATGGATAGCAGCGGAGTTCGACAGTCTGATGGAAAAGATGGAGAAAATAAGAGGTAAAGAGGAATATGGTGTGCAAATATTTTATATTACCTCTGTGATGAGCGAGAAGATTGCAGAAGAAAGTGAAGAAATCCGGAAGATAAAAGAGGATATGAAGTCAAAGGGACCGGGAGTTGCTTACATGTATAAGCAAAAGCTTGAGAGTGTAATAAAGAAAGAGATGGAATCGAGAATGGATTCCCGTTTCAAGGATTTTTATGGAAGAATAAAGAAGCATGTTGAAGAAATAAAGGTGGAGAAGACGAAGAAGACGGATGAGAAGGACAAGCAGATGATTATGAACTTATCCTGTCTTGTAGCTGAGGATAAGTATAAAGAGCTTGGTGCCGAATTGGAGGAGATTGATAAAGAAGAAGGTTTTTCTGTTCGTTTTACAGGACCATGGCCAGCGTACTCATTTGTGTGAGCATAGATTGTATTTGTATAGAACCACAAGATTACACAAGATTCACACAGAAGAGAGAAAATGGAGGCGAAGAAGTGAATACGAATGAGGAATGAAGACCCGGACTCGTCAGCGATATAAGAGTGACAAAGATAGAGCGATATATGCCGAAATAAAGACCTACCCTCCATTAATAGTACGTGTAGACGGTAGGAAATTCAAGCACGTAATGCGTGATAACGACTTTAAGAAGCCTTACGGCGAACGATTTGCACGGAGTATGGCGGAATCATATTAATGCGTATGGTTTTTATGGGCTAGTAGAAGATGGTTTAACGAAAACAGCGGCAGAGAAACGGTTGAAGGGTATGAAAGCAAAGGATGTGCACGAGATGCTGTTTCGCATGGGAATAACCCTGAGCGAAACGCCGAAATGGCAAAGACGTGGCTTTCTGGTTGCAAAACAAAGTTACGAGAAAAGCGGCTACAACCCCAAGACTGCGGAGAGTGTTACTATAATACGCTACAAAACAGTACAACACTGGGATTTGCCGCTATTTACGTCAGAGGAAGGGCGGGATTTTATATGTGCCATTTTTAAAGAATGGGCCCGAAGGGATTGGAACCCTTGACCGCCCGGTTATGAGCCGGGCGCTCTAACCAGTCTAAGCTACGGGCCCACTAAAGGCAAGATAACATATTGTAGTTCTATACTCTTATAAATATTGTATCCAGAATTTGAGACCAGCCAACTTATTCTGACTAGCTTTCAACCTGCAATCAGAATGTAAATCGGAGAAGTATACGAGTTCTGCTACTCTAACGTTATGATTGTGACATTAAATCAGTGTCACATATTCGCGAAAGTTAATATTCACGATAAAAGAACTCAATGGCGGGGATCCAATTGTTATAAGTACGACCATTTGCATCTATGAATTCCTCGCATGTAATAACTCCATTATCTATTTTCAACTTCTCGGCATGATGAATTTGTGGATAAGAGCCTGTTTTTATGCTGTAGTTATAAGTGAGATTCGATTTTAACGTGAATTCATTATTAAAAGTTATGTTGTGCCAATCTCCGTTGTAACCGTCCCAATTTGCAGTTACATTCCAAGTCGAGTTAAAAATTTTCAATTGTTCTGAATGCCCACCTGTGCCTTCACAGGAATAAGTGAACATTTTATGGATGATAATATCCTGAAAAGGTATTATAGTCCCATTATGAGTGCCGGAGATGCAAGGGTACGTTCCAGGCCCTGTATCAAATTTCATATCTAATGCTGCGTAGGCATCCACCAGACCATAACCGTAATAAACATCTCGTCCTTTCTTTCCTAAATCCTTTGCTGTATTCCGCAAACGAACTCTGAGTTCTTCGTTTGTGTACTCAGGATACTTCGATTTTAGCAGTGCGGCAACGCCAGCGACATGGGCAGTTGCGGCTGAAGTGCCACTAAAGACAAAAGTATAGCCATTATTCCCAACAGTTGTTGGAATCCATGTTCCGGGCGCAACTAACTCCAATTCCGGTCCAAAATTGCTGTGACTTTCCCGCTCTTCATTTTCATCTATTGCACCTACCGCTATTACCGAAGGATAAACAGCAGGATGTCGAATAACAGATAAATTATCATTCCCTGCCGCTGCAACCAGGATTGAATTTTTGTGCCAGGCATAAATGCAGGCATCTTCCAGTATATGGGACTCGTCAGTGCCCATACTCATACATATCACATCAGAGGAATGATTTGCCGCATATGTAATAGCTTTTGCTACATTCCAGGTGGTTCCGTATCCTGACTTATCCAAAACTTTCAAAGCGAGGATGTTCACCTGTGCTATTCCTGCTATTCCTATTCCATTGTCTATTGTAGCTGCGGCAACTCCGGCAGTCATGGTTCCATGCCATTGGGAATAGTCATCCATAGGATCGGAATCATTATTCACGAAGTCAAAGCCACCCGCATAATTACCTGCTAAATCATCATGCTCGTAATCAATCCCGGAATCCAATATAGCTAAAGTAACGTTTTTACTGCCTTTCTCAAAATCCCATGCCGTGTCCACATGTGTACAGTTTAAATTCCACTGCATATTAAAAAACGGATCGTCTGGCGAATATGGAGATAAAGCATGAACGAGTTTGTTCTTTTCCACATATTTTACGTCTTCTGAACTTTCGGTGAATACCGTTTCTTCTTGTTCTGCCGTTTTTACAAGTATGCAATTCAGCTCTTCATTTATACCCAGAACTGTGTAGGTCTCAAAAGCCCACGCTGGGATTTTGGCATTGTAGCATATTATCAGGGGTTCAGTTTCGTTCGCAGCGCTTTCAAATGCAGAAGTCAATATCAATGCGCTTGCGAGCAGAAACAGAACGATAACAAAAGAACATCGTTTAGTCCAGCTTAATGGCAGGTATCCAGTCCCAATATTTGTTGCCATTTGCGTCTATAAATTCTGTACAGGTTATAACACCAGCAAGTGTTGAAAGACGGTTGGTATGGTGGATTTGAGGATAAGAACCTGTGCGAATGGTGTAGTTGTATGTTTCGCCCGCGAGTAGCGAGAAAGAAGGGGTGAAGAAGATAGTGTCCAAATCACCTTGATAACCCGTCCAATTTGCCGTTACATCCCAACCGGAATTATTCCAGATTCTTACCTGTTCTGTATGCCCGCCAGTTCCAATGCAGGAGTATGTAAACATTTTATGCACGGTTATATTTTCTGTTGGCTCTATTGTGCCGTTGTGTGTACCCCTTATGCTGGGATAAGAGCCTTCACCAGTGTCAAAGATACTTTTTTTGATGTATGGTGCTATCAGCGGGGATACATGTCCTGAATATCACCGCCAGTAATATCGTAAGGTGTATCCCATATTCCATTTATCTCGGTTGCATCGGGATATTTCTCTTTGTAATCACCATAGTAATTCCCCTCTTCAAGCGAAGCGTTGAACCATTGATTCGTGCATTCGTCATATGCGTTACCCAGTGCATTATCCATTAAATCGTTGTGGTATATGAGATTGTTGGTACTCGGATACTCAGAATAGAAGATGTAGATTCCATTATCATTGTTTGATATGCTGTTGAAATGGATGGTGTTTTCGGATGAAGAAATATGAATTTGTACCCCCTTTCCGTTTCCCGAAATTTCATTTGAATATATGTTGTTTCCTGTTGAACTCCAGATGTTACATCCTTCCGCGTAGTGAGAAGATATGACATTGGAATAGATGCTATTGTAAGAAGCAGCGTAAAAATCTACTCCAATAGCTTTGTTTTGGATAACATTCGAATAGATTCTATTGTTGTCAGAACTTTTGAGTACAATTCCAAACTGGTTCTCCTGTATTGTGTTGGAATAGATTTCATTTTTGTTTGATGAATAGCCATACATATTAAATATAGAAATGCCATAAAAGTTTGATGAAATTGTATTGGAATGGATAGTGTTGTTACTCTTACCGATAAAGATTCCACTTCCCCCGTTTGATGATATATTATTGTTAGCGATTATATTATTACTCGAAACGATGTTTAAGCCTCCAAGGTTCCATTCATAACTACTATTCGTTATCTCGAAATTATGCAGCATGCAGTTGTCCGCAGTTATAGTTACCACGTCCCCAGCATCCATACCATCTACTGTTGGCATTCCGATTCCCGTCAGGTTGAGCATCTTGTTTACTACCACATTCTCACGGTAAGTGCCGTTGTAAATCAGGATAGAGTCGCCATCGGTAGCATTGTTAATCGCTGCTTGAATAGAAGTAAAATCCGCGGAAGGACATTCGCTTAAGTCGTCATCCACGGTAATCGTATTCGCACCTGTTGGCGCCACAAACAAGGCCATTGCGATGCACACCAGAAATATAAATATCCCGCTTTTTTCACTCATTTTTTTTTGCACCTATTATCCTATCTATTGTAATATAGCAGAGGTAAACATCTGTTGTATATAAAGGTACGCTATAAGTGAAGACGAGGATTTGCACGCTCTGGTTAAAGAAGCAAACGAGAAAGGAAAAGTTGTGTCTGCAATTGGTTTATCACCTGTGGTACTTGCGAATGCAGGGATTCTGGAAGATACGAACTGCACAGCATATTTTAGGGTGGCAAAAATACTGGAATTACATGGCGCGACCTATGTAGATGAAAATGTTGTTATTTCAGACAGGATAGTAACTGGAAGGGATACCGAAGCGGCAAATGAGTTTGCGAATGCAATATATCTCACATCTCGTTAATCCATTCATGCACTTACCCGGTCAAATCTAAAAGTTCCTTTCGCTTTTTCAAACGTCTTTATGTATTCGGGATAACTTGTCTCCGTAGCGGTATATACAATCATATATATATATCCCGTGTTTGAGTCCTGGAAGATAATCCTGCGCTCTTTCAGGGCAAGTCCGTTGTAGGAATACGCGCAAACGAGTTCACGTGCGGATTCATTGCAAATTGTAGTTTGCGTATATGAACTCAGTGTATAGTTTTCATTAGTCTTGAGTTGATCCACGATATTAGATGCTGCATCCTCGTAAGACGAGTAATTCCCGCCTGAACTTGCGGGAAGCATAGCTTGAACGATGATATTTGGGCTACTACCCTTCACGTCAACCGGACCTTTAAAGAGCAAATAGCCGTCTTTTGTTATTTCGCCACGCCATGCCGCGGGATATGCAAGAGCAAAACCAAGGTTTTTATCGGTATAAGTATTCCAGTTTGGCGAAGAAGTTAGCGGGTCATCTCGAGTTCCCCACCAGTATCCGATATATCCCGCACTTACTGTTGCCACAATAAACAAACAGATTATGAGTAATGTCCCGAGGCGGGACTTAGGCATTTCTTTTTCAGGCATTTTTTTGTGATTCCACCTCCTTTCTTTTGATACAAATCTCTTCACCATTCAAGGTGATAAAATATGTGTTCAAAAATGTCCTGCCAATAGTTACCTCTGGTAGCTTTTCTGAATATGTTTTTGCTTCGATGCAAGCCACCTCAACTGTTTCTCTATCTTCTATATCATCGCTCACCTGTTTGCCATCACAAAAGACCGCTGGTTTTTCATGACATTTCGCTAAAAGCTCTTGCTCACATTTATAGTAAGCAGCCCTATTCTTATTCCCGGACCAAATTCCCATTTACCATCACCTCTATTGGATAATAACTTTATCGGGATATAGGATTTAGTCATAAATAAAGAAACAGAGTTTAAAAATAAATAAAAAAGGGGAGAAAAAAAAAGCCCTTCAAACTTTTGTTTTTCTTTTTCTTGCTTCTCGTGTGTCAAGTTTATACTGCAATCACAGTAAGTGTTTGGTCTTGCACCGAAACCGTGCTGCTGCCAGTTTTTCTTGCTCTTACCACTATGTCCATATTATCCGCAGCAACAACGCCCTCTACAAATACTTGTATGGTATTTTGCATATACGTAGCTTGGCTGTCTGCAAATGTGATATTTGTCGGTGTGGCTGTATGAAGGTTGACACCAGCACTACTTTCGACCGAGATATTGGTTATGATGAGCTGCTCACCCGCACTAACTGATGTATTTGCGCTGTAAGTAATAATGAAGTTCTTTGTTCCTTTTGTTGTTATGTCGTCTGAACCGGTGGATGTATTGAGCACCTCAGTTGCGGCTGCGTATGTTGTTCCGGTGACAGTCACGCTGGTAGCACTGGAATTCAATAGGTGTGCAACTACTGTGCCACTGGGCAGTGTCACAGTACCAGTTGCTTCAAAATCTACCACTGTTGTTTTACCAGTAACGCCAAGCGTTCCCGATACGGTTTCTGCACCAGAAATTGCCACAGTGCCTTCGGTTATCGTCAGTGTGTCTGCGGTGGCGTTGTTATCTAATATTGCACCATTTGTAAGTGTTACGACACCAGTGGTATCTGCTACTGCAAAGGCAGTGCCATCCATCGTCAACCCGCCGTTCAATGCAGTTGCACCTGTTACAGCCAGCGAGCTACTAGCTGTAGTAGCGCCACCAAGTGTTACAGCACCATTAGCGGTTACACCACCAAATGTAAAACTTTCGGTATTCAGAATCTCAGAATTACCTACCGCGTCTGCAGCAATTTCCGCAGCTGTTATTGAACCTGGGGCGAGACCCATAGGCTCTACTCTGCCTTCATCCGCAGTAACCGCAACAGCAACACAAGAAAGAACCATTGTCGTTATCACAAGACCTACAATAGTTTTATTTCCGATCATTTTTTTCCGCTTTCACCTCCCAATTTTTTTATTGTGATAGCTTTTTTATTCGCTACCACAATAGAAGCTAAGAAAAAAGGAGTATTAATAGTCTGTGATAGAGGCCAGAAATGTTTCACCTGTTGTGAAACTAATCTCGAGAAGGTGTACATCCAAATGCCAGTTAACAGAATCCCTATTTGGTAACTGTCCAAATATTTGTTTAAACTATATAAAGTTTTTTGTTGCTTCAGTAAATCTTTTTAAAAAAGGAAGGTTGTTTATGCCGTGAAATCGGAAAAGGGCTGACGAACGGGGGGTAAATGAGCTTGTGCAGCAACCCAAAAAAGGGCGTATTCAATTGGTTGAATACAAAAATCCGGCGAGATTCTTGTGTATATAAAAAGCACACAAAAAGAACTATCAAAAAGACCAGCCACTTAACCACTTTAAACTCTCTTTATATTCATACGTTACAGGGTAACCCGATATTACGGGGTAAAACAGGAAGAAAAGAACTGCGGCGGATACTAACACAAGCAAGTAGATTATAACAAAGATTGCGGTACTTTTTCGCGTTGTCGGACTCGTATGTAGCTCATTTATCCAATATGTGATTGCAAGTATCATGAACGGCACATTGGGCATAAAATGATAGATGAATAGGATTCTCGAGATGAACAAACCACAGGTTCACGTACCGCTCTGGATGTACTCGAACACCTTTGACGGAACAGTTTCGAGTATTGTTTTGATGGGCAATCCCGTTATATGGTGGTGCAGCATTCCAGCCTTGATCTTCATCGCGGTACGAGTAATAATAACGAATTTAAAGAAAACAGGGCGAGATAGTAGCGTTGAACTATTCATACTCATTCCGTTCCTGTTGCAATGGATCCCGTTTTTGTTCCCATAGTTTCACATTTCACTCTCCATAGAGACCTCCCTATTCATTCTTTCAATCTCTTCCAACACAGATTCTACGTCGTGATTGCCCTTCTTCTAATTCTATCATCCTCTTTTTGCCCCTCATATTCCTCCATACATCGCC
>JBAQFZ010000028.1:0-13629 GCA_049287525.1 Halobacteriota archaeon
AGAAGTTGGAATCGGCACTTAATGTCATTAATCGTATGGGGATAAAAGATACAAGGGAGTGCAGGTATAATTTTGGAGTGGTCTAATTTAATCCGTTGGTATAATCTAAATAGCCGAAAGTCATGTAAAAAGATTAGAACCGAAGACCGCCTTACCAAAGAAGAATTCAATCAGCTAATTCCTAAAAATATGCCACGAATAGAATTTATGCAAACTATTCTGGAAAACTATGATGTAGAAATAGCGAAAAGAAGGAATAGGTCATTTGGATATTTCCTAAATAAATGGGGCAAATGATGCAACGGCGTATAACAGAGCGTATCAGGCTTCGGTGCTTCGTACCTTCGCCCAAATCCTGCGAAGCAGGACTTCAGATACGCTCGAACTGTTAGGCGAAATGCTCACTTCGGGACAAAATATAAAAACAGTGGATAATTATTATTTTATAAGTACAAGGTTAGAGGTAATGGAGGTAGATGATTATGCAACTGACGGGAATATTAAAAAAAGCGGGTGATTATTACGTGGCGTTATGCCTGGAACTCAACGTATCCAGTCAGGGAGAAAGCATTGAGGAAGCAAGGAGGATGCTGCAAGAGGCATGTGAAGAATATCTTTCATACGTAAAAGAGGAAAAGTTAGAGGATGAAATACAACCAGCTCCGGTGGAAGTTCTCCGGGAATTCCTTATAGAGGACGTAGAGCATGTACGACCTGCGCATGACTGGGTTTATTCGGAGAACATAACTTTTGAGATTAGTGCCATTGTATAAGAAGATCCCGCCTATGTCGAGTAAGAAGTTTATCAAGCTTCTTGCACGGGGTGATGTCCGATTCGTCAGGCAGAGAAGTACCAGTCATGCAATATTTGAACGTGAAAAAGAAGGAATGGTGTACAGAGCTACAGAGCACCGGTGGTGATGGGAAAGAAAGAACTTTCGCCTAAATACATGAAACTTGTATTACGTCAGTTGGGTTTTACTGACGAAGTGATACAATCTCTTCTTTAAAGGCGAATTTCGATGAGGGCGATACGGTAAAGATGGATGTTTCGGAAGGAACGATTGCCTTTTCACAGGGGTAGGTTCTTCTCAGCAACTTATTTTTTTAGACTATCTTAAGTGTTACAAAACGAGGTGTGTAGCTGATTTCATCGGTGCTTGCTGTGAGATGGATGGCATCTAAACGGGCTTATTTATAAAGAAACATCCCTATTACCCCCGTACCAATGAACTGTATCGCAATTGCCGCAACTAATATCCCTATCACGCGACTTAACACTTCTGACCCCTCTCTCCCCAGTATCTGATATATCCGTTCTGATTGCCCTAATAAAAGCCTTGTTACGATGATTGCAGAGAAGATAGCAAAAAGCACAACCCCACCACCATAAGATTTTATTATCACCATCACTGTGGTTATGGCACCGGGACCGGCAAGCAAAGGAGTCCCTATCGGAACTGCCCCCACGCCCGACTCTCCACCCACTTTGTATTTGTACTCACCACGCAAAAGGTCAAAGGAGATGAGCAAAAGAAGAAGACCACCCGCAATCATAAAGCTATTCAGGGTTATGCCCAGCACATCCAGCACAAGCTTTCCCATGAAGGCAAACATGAGCAGAAGGATTGAAGCAACGGCAACTGCATGATTGAGCTCCTTTGTACGTTCCTTCTTCCTCATATCCTTCGTTACCGCCATAAATATAGGAATATTGCCCGGGGGGTCCATTATCACAAATAGCATGATAAATGCCTTCACCAGCAGCAATCCAAAAGAGAGATTTAAATCCATAATATCTTTAGGTTACATGAGGATGTAAAAAGTTATTGAAACTGATGATGCCGCGAGAAGAGATATGGACTGAGCGATACAGACCGAGGAAACTGGACGAAGTGGCAGGGCAGAGTCACATAATAAGCAATATCAAGTCCTATGTCATCAAGAAGAATTTACCGCATCTCATCTTCTCCGGACCTGCAGGCGTGGGTAAAACAGCCGCTGCGGTCGCTATGGCACGGGAACTCTTTGGTGAGACGTGGTCGGAGAACTTTACAGAGCTGAATGCCTCTGACGAGAGGGGCATAGAAGTGGTTCGCAACAAGATAAAGAACTTCGCACGTACCATGCCCATTGGCAACTCTGCGTTCAAAATCATCTTCCTGGACGAAGCGGACGCTTTGACTGATGCAGCGCAGTCCGCGTTGCGAAGAACGATGGAACGCTATTCGAGCACATGCAGATTTATTCTCAGTTGTAATTACTCTTCCAAGATTATAGAACCCATACAATCCAGATGTTCCGTCTACCGGTTCAAATCGCTTTCTTATGAGGCATTAAAGTCACGCATTTTGTATATCGCGGAAAAGGAGGGTTTGAAGTTGTCTGAAGATACTGTCCAGGCATTGAACTATGTCTCGATGGGCGATATGCGCCGGGCGATAAACGCATTACAAAGTGCTGCGGTACTTAACGAAGAAATAAAGCCCGGGATGATATACGAGATAACGGCAACGGCGAGACCAGAGGAGATAGAGGAGTTGATAGGAGAGGCGTTGGCCGGTAATTTTTTTGCTGCACTGGCTAAGCTGGAAGCGTTGATGGATAAAGGGATCTCGGGTGACGAGATATTAACGCAGATGCACCGGCGCGTGATAAATATGGATATTCCGGCGAGGAAGAAGGTGGAACTGATGGACCGGATAGGAGAAGCGGACTTCCGGATTACAGAGGGTGCGAATGAAATGATTCAACTGGATGCGCTGGTTGCTTCGCTTTGTCTTTCTTCTGATTTAGGCAAGTAAGCTTCTTTTGTGCTCTCCTCTTAACCCCTCTCTAATGTCAACATCCTTAACTCATGTTATTCACCAAAAACAGATGTAGTTTCCTATCTCAATGTAATGCGTAAAGTTTCGCGAACGATTGGGATCACTTTGGTTTACGCTTTAAGCTGTCCACATGGTGCATAATGAAAATCTGAGCCTTCGGTAATGTTATATGCAGAAAACGTTATCAGCAATAATAACGGAGTAACCCAACCATGCGCCCCATAACAAAACGCATATTCCTAACAGCCCTAACCTGCCCTACCTTAGGCTGGCTAATGCGGCAGGACCAAATCCACACACCTATAACCCCCGCCGCCCGATTCCAAATAGAACAAGGACAAGAAATAGGAAAACGTGCACGCGCACTCTACCCTGAGGGAACCCTGATCGCCACCCCCGATTTCCACTCTGCTGTTGCAGCGACCCAGAATTTGATGAACGACCCAAACACGCAAATACTATTCGAGCCTGCCTTCCTCACAGACAACTTCACCACCCGAGCCGACATTTTAACACGCAAACCCGATGGAAATTGGCACATGACAGAAGTAAAAGCCAGTACAAACGACAAAGCCGAATTCATAGACGATATGGCCTATACCACATTAATGATCGAACGTACCGGCTTCAATATCTCAGAAATATCTTTACTACTGATCTCAAAAGAATACCGATTAGGCATGCCACCCGAAAATCTGTTCGTAGAACTAAACCACACAGAAGAAGTAAAAACCCGCATCGAAGACTTCAAATCTATTTGTACCAAACTCGAAGAACTAACCCGCATGCCCGAGAAACCAGAACCCGAACTGCGATTGGAATGTCGTGGCTGTGATCTTTTCAACGACTGCACAGGAAAAGGCATTACCAACCATATATTCGACCTGCCTCGCCTGAACCAAGTCCTGTTTGATGCTTTTACGGCATCCGGCATCGTCTGTATCGAGGACATCCCACCCGAGTTCTCGTTAACCGGCAATCAGAACAGAGTAAAAATGTGCGTGCAAACAAATAAATCCCAAATCGAAGCTCGACTCAAACCCGATTTAGAAGCCGTGTCCTGGCCCGCATTTTATCTGGATTTCGAGACCGTTATGACCGCGATACCGTTGTATCCCGATCTCGCACCTTATGCTCAGCTTCCTACTCAATATTCTATACACCGGTGCTCGGAACCGGGTCATGTAACCGCGCATTCGGAATATCTGGCAGACCCGAGCAGAGATTGCAGACAAGAGCTTGCTGAACGGTTGATCTCCGATCTCAAAGACGCAGGCAGTATCATCGTTTATACCTCGTTTGAAAAGAATATTATAAACGGTCTTGCACGGTTATATCCCGACCTCGCAGCAGATTTGAACCTCTTGATCGGTCGTTTAGTTGACCTCGAAGCGATCATCAAAAAGAACTTTTACCATCCCGGTTTTCATGGTCGCACCTCAATAAAGCGAACTTTACCGGTATTAGTGCCGGAAATGTCGTATGACAGGCTGGATATTGGGGATGGCTTTACTGCGATGTCAGTTTTTGCGTTGATGGCGTTTGGTAAATACGAGGATGACGAAGCGGAAACGTTAAAGAAGCAGCTTATGGCGTATTGCAAGCAGGATACGCTGGCTATGGTTAAGTTGCACAAGCAGTTGGTTGCATATGTATGATTAATCGCGTCTAAAATCCAGAGTAGTTTCCTCACATAAATAACACAACCCGGTTTTCCAGTATCTCCGAATCCTTTTTTGGGGATAAGAGCAAAAGAGCTAATTTCAAGCGTTTCTGGCAAATATAATCGTGATGATGCTCATCCTGCACTCTGAAAGTGGTCTCTATCCCCCATCTCTTCTTATAATACCGCAATATACGTGCTTATGTTATATATTGTCTTGTCTCTGTTCAGTCTCCCCTGATGCTCGTGCAGTCCCGCACCTTTCTTTAGCCAGTCCTTGACTTGAACCTGGCGTATTTCGGAACCAGGATTATATAGCCCAGTTTGAGTTCCTGCAAGGCATTTATGACGCCCCAGGCGTAGAATCCACGGTCAAGAAGGACGATCGAGCTCGATTGGTATGAGCGATTTTACGAATATCAGCAGTTCTTTCACATAATAATCCGTCGCTATAATGAATCGCCTTCTTCTTATCTGCTCCTTCGCCTGCGCTGCATTTATCAGAAGTTGCACGAATGTGCCAGGTGCGTATTCTGCATTCTCTAATGGATGTTTTTCGCTGAATATCCATCGCAACAGTGAAGATAATGATAATGATAATCAGACTAAATACAAAATGCCCGCTGTGTGAGATTAAACGATACGCTCCACTAACTGTCTCACGCTATTAACAGAAGGTGCATTGTCGGGTAAATCCATAATCGGCTTACCATTAAGGTCATAGTCCGGTATTAACGGGTCAAATGGTATAATCATCTCTAGTTCAATACCGCTTCTCTTCGCTTCCGCAATCACCTGCGCTTCATTACCCGCCGGTATTTTATTCGCTATGAACATCATTCTTTTCATGCCAACGTCTATCTCTGCCGCAATCTGTTCCAGACGCAATGCGGTCCTCAAGCTCTTCTGTGTGGTATCCAGCACCACAAGCATAACATCTACGTTCCTTGTCGTTCGTCTGCTTAGATGCTCCAGACCAGCCTCGCAATCTATTACCGTGTAGTCGTAGTTCTTCGTCAATGTATCCATAATCATTCTCAATATGTGGTTCACCGGACAGTAGCAACCCGGTCCTTCTGGACGTCCCATCACCAGCAGGTCGTAAAACTCTTCTTCCTCTATTATCTCTGCTATCCTGCCTTCAAATTGCGCCCTCAGGTCTAACGTCACGTCACGTTGCTTATCTTCCAGCAAACGCTCTCTTATATCCCCTACGGTCTTATCATACGAAATCCCCAGTGCGTCCGGCAGGTTGGAATCAGCATCAGCATCCACGGCTAATATAGATATATCATCCCCGCAGTGACTGATTATTTCACGAATCAACAGAGCTGCAATAGCTGTTTTTCCCGTTCCACCTTTTCCCGCTACCGCTATTAATTTACCCGCTCTCATCTATTACTTTTTATGCCTGGACTTCATTCTCAACTCCTTTGACTTGCATTTACGGCACCGTGTCGCCCTGATTGCATTCCTCGCATTACAATTCATACATATCTTCACACGGAAGAGTCTCGCCTCCGCTTCTGGAAATCTTGCCATTCCTGGTTCTCACCTCTTCATACTTACTTCACATACCCGCATAAAAACCTTTTTTAGTTCCCGGTGCCTTTTGTATGTAAAAAGAATGGCAGCAACTATTTCTATAATCAGTTCACAAAGAAGGAATGAGGGCGGAGGAGGAGGAGGAGACGTATGAAAAGAATAAAAATCGGTGTGTTAGGTGCAACAGGCAGTGTGGGACAGCGGTTCGTGCAGCTTCTGGAAGGGCATCCCTGGTTTGAGCTTGGAGCACTCTTCGCTTCTGAGAGAAGTGCGGGAAAGAGATACAAAGAGGTAGCGAAATGGTTTCTACCTTCGGAGATGCCGGAGGTAGCAGCGGAGACCGTAGTGAAGTCCCTGGAGGAGGTGGATGCGGTAGATAATAAGGACATAGCCATCATGTTTTCCGCGTTGCCCGGGGCAATAGCAAGCAAAGTGGAGAAGAGATGTGCACAGGCAGGCTATGCAGTTGCAAGTAATGTATCGGTGCACCGAATGGAGAAGGACGTGCCGCTACTCATTCCCGAGATAAATACGGACCATTTTGGGTTGATTGAGGTGCAGAAATCGAATCGCGGCTGGCCTGGTTTCATTGTCACAAACCCTAACTGCTCGGCGATTGCGCTGACCCTGAGTTTGAAGCCGTTGATGCCTTTTGGGCTACAAGAGGTAAGGGTCGCAACGATGCAGGCAGTATCGGGCGCCGGTTACGCAGGTTTGTCTGCGATGGCGATTCTGGATAATGTAATCCCGTTCATCGCCAATGAGGAGGATAAGATGGAGACTGAACCCCTGAAGATCCTCGGTACGTTTGACGGCTCTGAGATAAAAGCCGCTGAATTCTCGCTATGCGCATCCTGTCAGCGAGTGCCTGTGATAGATGGACATACAGAAGCAGTATGGCTGAAGTTTGAGGAAGAAGTGAGTGTAGACGAGATAAAGGAAGCGTTTAAGAACTTTGCCACAAACATAAAGACGCCTTTCGCTCCCGAAAAGCCGATAATACTGCATGATGAGCCGGATAGACCGCAGCCGAAGTTAGACCGGGATGCAGGCAGAGGGATGAGTGTATCGGTAGGTCGGATAAGGAAAGGCCGACTGGAGCACGAGGTAAAGTATATCGTACTGGGTCACAATACAGTAAGAGGTGCTGCGGGTGCTTCCATATTGAACGCCGAGGTGCTGGTGGAGCAGGGGTTTATATAGAACCACGACGAACAAAATCCATCAGCTTTAGTTCATCATCCTGCGATAATAGAGCCGAAGATTTTAGCTCTATCTGAGTCTCTATCCTATACCGCTTATAATCCGCCTCTAACCGTTTGTAGCCACCGCCCGTAATATTCAACAGGATCTTATCGCCTCGCTTAACCAGCCCTTCATCTACCGCTTTAATCAATGCCGCAACCGAAACAGAAGCCGCAGGGTCTATATCTATCCCCTCCTCGCTTTCAAATAGCTTCTCGGCGATCATGCACTCTTCATTGGTTATCCCGTATACGTGCCCATTTGTACTCACAAGCATATCATATACGCCACCTTTGATAGAATACGGTGGATTACGCGTGGAAAGTACATCTGCATACATCCTCTTTATCGCTTCCCGGGCGTTTATCATATCTTTATCTGCGATTATCTCCGCTCTACCGTCCTGCCACGCATAGAACATAGGGGCAAATGGAAGATTCTGGACTACCACTATCCGGGGCATCTTTTGACCGAATCTACCATCGCCAATCAGCCGGCTAAACGTTTCCCATGCCGCAATCGCACCTGTACCACTGCCAACCGCTTGAAAATAGAATTCTGGTAATTCTCGCATAATAAACGCCGATTCGAGCTCCACCACGCCCATTCCATCCCGCCTTGCTACATTCTTTACGCCGCCTTCTTCCATTAAGCCTTCTAATTTCACTAACTCCTTACTTAGCGCGATTGCATCGGAATAATCGCCATTTACAGTGATTAAGAAGATACGGCGGTGGTTTTCGGGTTCGGTAGTGGTCCACATGCGGTGAACACAACTCTGCGGTACAATCGTCACCACTGGCATTCCGGTCATGGCAGATACCTCTGCGAAAGCTCTTGACGTGTTTCCGGCAGACGGGACCACCAGAATCTTACCACACTTCGCTTTTGCTCTCAGAAAAGTGGGTGCCGCTTCCAACTCCTTAAATGTGCAGGTCTTCATGCCTACCGCTTTATCGGGCCAGTAACCACTGAACCCGATATACAAATTGTGCAAGCCCAGCTCTTTTCCGAACTGCTCGCTTTTGTATGTAACAGGGCTTGCGGTTATTGATAACGCCTCATCCACCGGTAGCCAATCTCTATACCGGAATATCCCATTTCCCGCGAGTTGTCTTATCCTCTTCCTTTTGTAGACCGTTCTTAGCAATGATCTGTGACCCCGGGGGCATATATTCGTGTATCTGTCCGTGATTGCCATTCCGCATTCCAAACATTCCAGGTGATAATTTGCTGGTTCCTTTGTAGACATACGGTAGCTAAACTTCCTCCTTTCTTTCTATTTATTTTTTAGTAGAGCTTACTTACCGGCTCAGTGAGTGTAAACTCGCCGCCTAAAATCGCGTCTTTCAGCATTACCGCCAGTTTAACTGCTCTTTTCCGGTCCGACTGCCGCAGTGTCACCGGGATCTCTCTACCAGAAAGAGAAACGACACCGAGATTGCCGTAAAACGCACCACCCGAACAGAACTGGACACATACGCCGCAGTTGCAGCATAAATCCGCGTTCACTCTCTTAGTCAGAACGTCAAAGGCATCCCGGGGACAGACGCTTGCCACCTGACAGTCTCCAGAGTCTCCACATTCGACACATTTCTGCGCATCAAACCTCACGCCAGGGTCTTGCCAGACGTCGGCGTAAGTTATTTCTCCTACCGGCTGTCTATCATGAACATCCAGGACTGTCAGCTTTATCGCCTCATCCAGCCGCTTTGCGCTCTCCAATATCCCGACATTCAAGATGGGTATAGGCACAGCCCACGATGTCCATACCTCTGGTCCCGCAGAAGTGCGAAATCCGCCCATATACTCCGGCAGCATTCCATGCATATCAGAAATCCCCATCAAATTTGGCTTCTCATCAGTACTCCGTGTTCCTCTTCCGATAACAAAACCCTCTGCACCGTTCATCAATATTTTCGTGCCCATGCCGATTGTATTCAAAACAGGGTCCTTCTCGAGCGGGTTCAGCTCGCCACAGCCCGAGAAGTGGAGTTCCTTGAATGCTCCTTTGAATTTACCCACCGAGAAGATAGAATCTATTTCGTTCTCTTCTGGATTTACAAAGGCATTGTAGTTCCTGAATGCGTTCCGCGTGCTACTGAGTTTTGCAAACGGTATTTCGGCAAGGGTCGTTCTGGTTTCTATTCTCTTACCTTCCAAGGTCACCACCTCTACTTCTATCTCCTGTTGCATGACCATATCACGGAATAGATGCCCGCCTCCATAAGTTTCATCCCTATAGGAAGTGCCATACACGATAACGTCAATGATACCAAGCCGTTCATTCGGACAGGGACCTACAAATGCGGGCACGCCATTCAAGAATACGCTTATCGCTCGCTCAAACTCATCCCGTTCCGCGACCTGGAAAGAAAAGACAGCAAATGTACCGCTCATGACTGCGCAGGTCGCAGAAGTGACGACATCTACATCTTCAAACCCAATCTCTGTTCCATCGCGTACACTCTTACAAAGTTCATCGGCGGTCATCACCACGACATCACCGCGCGCTACTTTTTCCTTTATCCCGGCTAATGTTCTTCTCTTATCCATCTCTCACTAAGCTTTAGCAAACACGCTTCAAAAAGACAGTTAAAGAAGTTGAGAGGAGCAAAACGCTAGCTATATAGCTATGCTATATATATGAAATAGATTAATCACTTATCCCCATCTCAAATATGTCATGTATTGCTTGGGCGGTCCGGTACGCATCTTCCCGCTTCACCACGAAGGAGATATTATACTCCGAACTACCCTGCGAGATCATTATCACACTCACTCCTACCTCGCCAAGAGCGGAGAAGACTTTACCGGCTACTCCAGGCGTGCCTGCCATGCCAGCTCCAACAACGCCCATTGCACAGACGTTATTATTGGCTATAAAATCTCGTATCACGATGCCGTTTGTATTAATATTCTGTAACGCACTGATGGCTTTATTCTGTTGTGCACTGTTTATAACGATAGAAATCGCCCTTTCTGAGGAGCCATGACTGATCATAATAATGTCCACGCCTTCTGCGGCTAATACGGTGAATATACGGGATGCTACTTCCGATATGCTCTTCCCTGCGGTACCTGCGATATTGATAATAGAGGTATTCTCAATAAGCGTAATGGCTTTAGCAGCCCGCTTCGTCTGTTCCGGCTCCGTTCCTATAAGTGTGCCTTCATCTTCCGGCATGAGCAGATTCTTCACACGAATCGGTACTTTCTTCTCTATCACGGGTTCTATTGCCCGCGGATGGAGTATAGAAGCGCCGAAATAGGATAGTTCCATCGCCTCCATATATGAAATATAAGGTATCTTCCTGGCGTCTTTTATTATCCGGGGGTCTGCACTCATTACACCCTCTGTCTCCTTCCAGAGCCATATTTCATCGGCATCTATTGCCGCACCAATAAGTGTGGCGGTATAGTCCGAGCCGCCTCTACCCGTGGTCGTTATTATCCCTCCCTTCGTCTCCCCGATATAGCCACAAACGACCGGTACCTTATTATCTTCCAGGAAGGGCAAAATTCGCGCTCTTATCGTCGCCTCTGCACCCCGTATTACCTGCGCATTGCCAAAAGCCTCATTTGTTATTATTCCTACTTCACCACCGGTGAGATGTACCGCGTCTACCCCTATTGATTCCAGAGTGCCGGACAATATTGGTGCAGCTAATCTCTCGCCGAACGATACAATGTAGTCACACGACCTCACCGTCAATTCGCCTAAGAGACAGACACCAATAAGCGCTTTCTCCAGCTCATCCATCCGCTCTTTTTGTTCGCCTCTCACCACGTTCAATATACGGTCATCGGCTATGGCATCAGCCGCTACTGTATCATGCTTCTCTCTAAAACTCGCCATGAATTCTTTTATTGCTTCCACCCGTCCCTCTTTTACGATCATAGGAGCGACCGCGTGTAACATATCCGTAACCCCAAATAGTGCGGATGTCACAACGACCAGTTCGTTCGTCCTTCCTACGGGTGCATCTTTTTTTATGCTCTTTATTAAATCTGCTACTTTCTTTATCTTACCCGAATCTGCAATTGCTACTCCCCCAAATTTCATCACCAGTCGCATACGCTTCGCCTCTTCTCTCCCTCTCCCTCTTTCTCCTACTCTCTTTCTCCCTTTCTTTTATACTACGGCATACCACGGGGAGATATTACTACCTGCCTATATTTTATAGGGATATAGATTATAATTACATCAGGAAGTAAGTTTATAGATTATTGATAAAGGAAGATCAATTAGTTAGCGAGGGAAGATAAAAATGGCAGGACAATTAGGTGGAATACCAGTATTAGTGTTGAGAGCAGGTAGTGAGCGGGTGCGCGGCAGGGATGCACAGAGTACGAATATAAATGCAGCGAAGGCAGTGGCTTCCGCGGTTCGTACCACTTTGGGACCAAAGGGAATGGATAAGATGCTTGTGGATTCGCTTGGTGACGTGGTAATAACAAACGACGGTGTGACTATACTCAAGGAGATGGATATAGAGAGTCCCGCGGCGAAGATGATAGTAGAGGTAGCAAAGACGGTGGACATGATTGCGGGCGATGGCACAACAACTGCGGTGGTGCTTGGAGGCGAACTGCTGAAGAAGGCGGAAGACCTGTTAGAGCAGAAATTGCACCCCTCAATCATCTCACATGGCTATAGACTGGCAGAAGAGAAGGCGCGCGAGGTGCTGACCAAAATAGCTGTGGATATAGACGTAGAGAACGAGGAAGAGCTGAAGAAAATAGCGAGGACTGCGATTACGGGTAAGTTCGCCGAAGCGTCTCCTGAGGTCCTCTCAGAAATAGTGATGACTGCGGTTAAGGAAATAGTGGAGATTGAGCATGGTGGGAGGAGAGTAGTAGACATAGATAATATAAACGTAGAGAAGAAAGTAGGGGGGCGAGTAGACGATACTGAATTGGTACAGGGCATAGCAATAGACAAAGAAGTGGTGCATCCGGGCATGCCAAGGAGAGTGGAAGAAGCTAAGATAGCACTGGTCAGTGCTTCGTTGGAAACGAAGAAGACAGAGACAAGTGCAGAACTAAAGATAACGACTTCAGACCAGTTAAGGGGGTTCCTTGCGGAGGAAGAGCGGGAGATGCAAGCGATGGCAGAGCGGATAAAGGAATGTGGTGCGAACGTGGTGATATGCCAGAAGGGTATAGACGACCTCGTGCAGCATTATCTCGCGAAATACGGTATTATGGCAGTAAGAAGGGCAAAGAAGAGCGATATGGAGAGATTGGCAAAGGCAACCGGTGGTAAAATAGTAACTACCCTGGACGAGCTAAGTGAAAGCGATTTAGGGCATGCAGGATTAGTAGAGGAGAAGAAGATAGCGGGAGATAAGATGGTGTTTATAGAAGAGTGCAAGAATCCGCATGCGGTCTCTATTGTAATACGAGGTGGGTCAGATCTGGTGGTTGATGAAGTCGAGAGGGCGGTACATGATATGCTCATGGTGGTAGCGAGCATAATAGAAGACGGCAAAGCAGTTGCGGGTGGTGGCGCGGTGGAGACGGAACTGGCGATGCGGATACGTGAATACAGTGCGTCACTAAAAGGAAGAGAGCAACTGGCGGTAGATAAATTCGCAGAGGCGTTGGAGATAATCGCGAGGACGTTAGCGGAAAATTCGGGGTTCGATCCAATCGATAAGCTGGTAGAGTTGAAAGCGGCGCATGAGCAAGGCAATAAGAATGCGGGGTTGAACGTTTACACCGGTAAAGTAGTAGATATGTGGCAGGCTGGAGTGATAGAACCTCTGAGGACAAAAAGGCAATCGGTGGAGTCCGCAACTGAGGCTGCGGTGATGATACTCCGGATTGATGATGTAATCGCATCAAAGAAGGAGAGCCTACCGCCGGGTGCGGGTGCAGGTGGAATGCCACCTGGAGGTATGCCGCCGGGTGGTATGATGCCGTACTGAACTCTATAATTTTTATTTCTTCTTCTTCTTCTTCTTCCTTTTTTGTCTCTGTAATAGACGACAGCAAAAAATTGTCGCTGGCAGTGGCTCTCTTTTCTTGCTCAACTCGGGTCAGATTGCTGCCATAGTCCATTTTTGCCTTAATTATGCTATATCCCTCTTCGATAACTATATATAAGCCTAAGTCCCGTCATGATTTTTAATTTTAAGAAAAATGGGTAAAATGTGATGGGACTGTGCAGACAGTAGCCATACAAGCTCAGTGGACCGGTGAGGGTGATTTGGAAAAAGGCATGTACAAAGTGATGTCAAAATCCGGTGACTTTATGAGTAAGAACAGTGAAAATTCAAAGTTCAGAGAGGCTACTGCCACAGGGTTTATAGGGGACTATGATCCTGGAGTCAGCGACTACGG
>JBAQFZ010000029.1:0-10139 GCA_049287525.1 Halobacteriota archaeon
TGGTAGACCGCTAAGTAATTGAATTAGCGTTAGGTTTTCCCATATTTCTTTTTCTCCTATCACCTTTCATCACCTTATTTTTCCATCGGTGATGCACCTTATTAAAGTTTATTCTGCAACAACTTTACTTTATATACCATGAAATATCTCTGCATCATTTCTCGGCTCGCCGTTTTTCGAGTTCTTATTCGTATATTTGCTTGAATTCTTGGAAAGTGTTTCGGTCATGTTCTGCTTCCAAATCTCGTAAATGCTGGCAAAGCCATCCTGAAATCACTTTCTCATTATTGGAATCAATACTGTTGAATGCTACAGATTTGGGAGGTCCGGATTGAGCCATTTGCTCATTTCTCTGCGTTCCGTTGGCGGCTCACCCCTTCTCATCTTCTTTACATACCCATGCAACGCCTTTGCCATGTAGTTTGCCGCCGCGCTAAGCAGCCAGCTCTTGATGCTCTTATTGTTTCTGTATCTCCTCATGAGTTCGGGCATAACCTTTAGATTATGGTCTATGCACTCACCCATGAGCTGCCAGTGCTCAGACGTCATCTTCGCCATAGTAAACGTTTCCTCGCTATCCAAAGTAGAGCCACGCATAGACACGAAGTTCATTGGCACGATAAGCGAAAAAGTGCCTTTCAAGTCCTCAACCAGTTCTATACTCTTTATTACATCATCGACAGTTTCGCATGGAAGACCGTTTATCAATGTTGCCGCGTTAAACCAGTTGTTATCATCGAGGATGCCGAAAGCATCTTTAACTATCTCCTGCCAGTGCTCTGGTGGAGAGGGTAATGCTTTACCTCGCATGTGAATCGCAATCAGTCTTGCGCTTCCGGTCTCTATCCCAGTTTGCGCTCCCAGCCAATCCTGGTCGAGTGTGGAATAACACGTTTCCGAGATTGCTTTCACAAGACCAGGATTATGATATACGGTGGCGAGAGCTACGTGACTTGTTCCAATACTCGTAACTCCGTCTACGGCTGCGACACCCCGGAACAGCTTCAGAACTCTCTCTTCATCCGGCGCTATCCTGCTGGCACCGTAACGCAGAACATCCTCGGAATGTAGATTGATGGACCGCTGGCCCGCTTCTATATTTGTCTGCACATCCCTTGCGATATGTTCAATGGATTTGAACCTGAGTTTTTGCATGTCCGGCGTACAGAAGGAGCAACCTCTGCCACATCCCCTGCTTATCTCTACCAATCCGTGAATTGTGCCACCCCGGATGTTAGGAATATCATCTACGTCTGGCGCTTTTCCTGTTATTATCCGCGGCAGCTTCTCACCCTCAAGTATAGATTTGAACGTTTCGGGAACACTGAGTTCGCCTTCGCCAAGATGAACATAATCTATGTTTAGCCGGTCCATAATCGCTTCATCCACTAACTGCCATGCCGCTTTACCACCTGCCACCACTATCTTATCCCTCATCACCGGATTCTTCATCAATTCAAAGAACTTCACACGGTTGTACGGCGGTCCGGTATTGAGCAGATCCACGAACTCTGAACTCGGTGGATTGATGCCCAGGAAATCGTGTCCACTAATCCCTATTATTTCCGTCCTGCTGCCTGCTACCTTCGTCAAATCACGTGGGTGAACAACTGCGACTTCTTCTTCTCCTAACTTTGCGGCTAAAGAAGCTTCTATAATTCTGAGTCCGAAATCGGCATACAACGCTCTGCCGTCTACTCGCGGTACCGGTGGCGCGAACACGCTGAAATAGAACCAATCAGGAACGATACCTTGTGGCATGCAGGTGGAGAACCCTACAAATATCCCCCATCGATACCTGCTCATCATTGTTTCATCCGCAGTCAGCACGATTTTTGGACTTCTATCTGTCTCACGGGGTGAAAAGCCTATGTACTTCATCTCTCTATTTCCTTAATATCCTCTGTGCTCTCAATCCGTTTTAGATAGGCGATTGCACGTTCAACTTTGTTGCTGAGATGTTCAAGGTCTTTTATACCCTCAAGGTCGGCATCAAGCTGGTTGAGGTACCCTTTAACCTTCTCTCGTTCTGCTTTTATCAAGTCCACGAAGTTCACGTTTGCCATGTACCAATTCTTTCTGATGCTTCTGACCCGCTCCACCAGCCCCATCCGTATGAGCGTGTTAAGATAGTTGATAGTTGAAGAATAGGCGTAGTTAGTTAGTTCACCTATCTCTTTCACGGATAGCGGCTCACGGGACGTGATAAGCACGGCGTAGATGAAGCTACAACCTTCTGCAAAGCCCCAGTTCATCATCATCGTTTTCACGTGCCGGACCACGCGGTCTATGGAACTTCCATGCTCATTGTGCATAATTTTTGTATTTATCATAGATATTATAAATATTACATTTGATATGCCATATTATTCATTCCTCTTTATTTATTCCCTCTTTACTGGCAGTGTTAAATGCATGAACAGGTATTTTATTACGAGTATGCCGGGCGAGAGCGAAGGCGTCTGGTCTTATTTACGTATTATAACCCTCTATCTTTTGCGGTCCCTGGTACTTTGTAGCCACTGCGAGCTCTTTTAGACACCCGGGGTTCTGTGCCGTGGTCATATCACCAAGTGCTTCATCCCGAACAAGACCTTTTAGAAATCGCCTTATTATCTTACCACTTTCCGTCTTTGGCACATCGGAGACATAATAAGTGATTGCCGGCGTCGCTACCGGTCCGACTTTCGTTCGCACAGCCTTCACTATCTCCTTATCTATCTCCGCTTTAGTCACAGTGACTCCCTTTTTCAGCACAACAAAAAGAGCAGGGACTTCTCCTTTAATCGTATCCCGCTTTCCTACCACTGCAACCTCCGCAACTTCTTCTAAGTCGCTTACGGCTTCTTCTATTTCGGCAGTGCCTAACCGGTGTCCCGCAACTTCCATGACATCGTCAATCCGTCCAGTAACCTTTATCATGGGCTGACCTCCTACCACCATTCCCGTTCTTACTCCTCCATCGCCCGCGAAGTATATCCCCTCTCCATAGATACTCCAGTACTCTTCTATATACTTCTCTGGTTGCTTATACACTCCTCTGAGCATAGAAGGTGCAAAAGGAGGTTTTACAACGAGATAGCCGGCTTTATCGTTTTTCACTGGCTCTCCTGTCGCATCCAGGATGTCGTAACGCACTCCCGGAAGCGCAGGACCTGCTACGCCCGGAACGAACGGACCTATGCCAGGAAGCGAGGATAAAAGTATTCCGCCAGTCTCTGTTTGCCAGTATGTATCCACCAGGGGGCAGCGCTGCTCTCCTATCTTCTCGAAAAACCAGTTCCATGTGTCCGGGTCGATTGGCTCACCGACTGATGCTAATAGTCTTAGCGAGGAGAAGTCGTGTCCTTCAACCCATTTATCGCCAATTGCTCTTAACGCTCTTATTGCCGTGGGTGCAGTATAGAATACATTCACACCATATTTCTCTATTAGCCTCCACCATCTGTTTGGATGGGGATAGTCAGGAGCGCCTTCGTACCATAATACCGTAGAACCCACGAGTAACGGACCGTATAGAGCATACGAGTGTCCGGTAATCCAACCAATATCTGCCGTTGACCAGAATAAGTCCTCGGGATGCAAATCGAATACGAGCTTCATGGTCAACGCAACTCCGACACTATATGCACCGCAGGAGTGCATAACCGCCTTCGGTTTGCCTGTCGTCCCGGAAGTGTAGAGCAAGAACGAAATGTCTTTTGATGCAATCGCTTCTGGCTCGCAATAAGGTTGTTCTGCACTTTTCATCAGTGTGTCGTAGAAAAGGTCCCTCCCCTCTTGCATTACTACCTCGTTATTCATTCTTCTTACTACCACACAATGCTCGACACCCACTTTCTCCAGAACCTCAGCCTCTTCTATTTGTCTCTTTAACGCTATCACTTTGCCTCTTCGATAGAAACCATCCACCGTGATAAGTATTTTGGAACCGGCGTCTTCCATCCTTTCCCGTACCGCATGCGGTGCAAAAGCGGTGTAAACGATTGAGTGCCATGCACCTATTCGCTGACAGGCTAAAGCAACTACTGCCGTTTCCGGAATCATAGGCATCCAGATGGTTACCGGACTGCCTTTCGTCACGCCAAGGCTCTTTAACACGTTTGCAAACTTGTTTACTTCTCTATACAAATCCATGTAAGTCAAGACCCTCTGGGCTTCTTCCTCGGATTCCGGTACCCAAATAATAGCTGCTTTGTTCCTATTTTCTGCCAGATGCCGGTCGAGACAGTTATAGGCTAAGTTCGTCTTGCTACCTGTAAACCAGTCGAAATAGGGCGGATTCAATTCCACTATTTTGTCGGCATCCCATTCTACAAACCAATCAATCAACTCCCTGGCTTGTTTTGCCCAGAACTTTTCAGGGTCTTTGCTCGCATCAGCGTAGATTCGCTCATCATTAAAGTACGCCCTCTCCTTCATCTCGTCCGTAGGCCAATATACTCCATCCTTTTCTGCGTCCTCCTTCACCCATTGCTTTCCCGATTCCTTCAACCCTCTTCCTACATACATTCCCATCATATTACACCTATATGGCATATCTGCCTGGTTATATTAATAATTTTCGGGGAGTGTGGCTTTACACTAAAAGTCACTTTTGCACCCGAAATGCAGGAGAAGGGTTAGGATCGTTTGCGTATCTCGATGGTGTACCGGCGAATCTCAGCCGGATGCTTTCGGTCTACCAATCGTGGAAGAGCTGGTATAAAGGGCATGTCCTGCTGATGGACACCGGACCGGCTGCGGTCTTAGGCGCACTCCAAGTTGTACCGATATAATTCTCACAATCGCAATTCTCAACACGGGTATAACTCGCTTCAACAATCCTCGTTTTCCTTTTCAAATAATTAGAAAGCTCAACTGCATTACAGATCTCGTGTATTGGGATGGGTATCCTTGATACATTGAGAAGGATGAGATACTCCAGATCATCAATGAGTTTTCGCACATTGACGCCGTTTACAAAGATGAATTCTTTCATTGCGATAGCACGTCCCAGGGTAGGCTCTTCTCGTCGAGTAGAGCTCATAGCCAACCTCCTGATGGAGTATTAGCTCCGAGGTTGCTATGAGCCCCCTCACGGAACCGGACTTGAGGTTTTCCCTCATCCGGCTCTTCAGAAGAACCTCCCTATCGTTTTCTGGATAGGTTATGAGTCCCGTTTTGTTGCCATCCTTAACCCGCCTCTTTGTGCGGTGGATGTGTCCCTGCCGGTCCATCGCGCTCCTGCCAGACCCTTTCCTCCACGGGCATTACCCCGCTTCAACGGTACTATGAACTGGTCCGTCAAACTTTTAAAAAGTTTGATTAAAATGCTTCGCAGCTCCCAGAGTGTCGTCTGTACAATCTTACCGTCTACATGCTTGAACTGCAGTATTTCAATTTAGCATCAATGGCGCCTAACGGTTTGCGGACATGCGAAGTGCGAGGCGAGGCAAGGCAAGGCAAGGAAACCGCAGGTTTCCGCAGAGTCATGGGCGAAATCTCCGTTTCCGAGAGCATTGGGCATCTCAACGCACCCACCCATCACATAGTAACTCCGCCTGCTCCAATACTGTCTGGGTTGCTTTTTCTTGTTTGTCTGGTGGATATCCGTATTTTCGTAGAATCCGCTTGACCATAATACGAAGTTTGGCTCGAAGGCTCTCCTTAACTGTCCAATCAATTGTTACATTCTTACGAACTGTTTCTACGAGCTCCCGTGCAATCGTCTTAAGGACCTCATCGCCCAAGATCTTCACTGCGCTGTCATTGGTTTCTAGAGCATCATAGAATGCGATTTCCTCAACAGTAAGTCCAAGTTGTTCTCCGCGACGGTTTGCTTCTCTCATTTCTTTAGCCAGGGCGACAAGTTCCTCAATTACCTGGGCAGTTTCAATAGCCCGATTCTGATATGCTCTGATTGTTTTTTCTAACATCTCTGCAAATGAGCGAGATTGAACAAGATTCGTTCGGGATGTCGTTTTGATTTCATCATTCAGTAACTTGCGCAAAAGTTCTACGGCTAAATTCTTATGAGGTAAACTTCGAACTTCAACAAGGAACTCCTCAGAAAGAATAGCGATGTCTGGTTTCTTAAGACCCGCCGCATCAAATATATCAATCACTTTATCAGTCGCAATCGCATGCGAGACAATCTGTCTGATTGCCATATCCAGTTCTTCCGGGCTTTTTCCGGATATGGGTGTTGATTTCGCAAGTGCTGAGCGCACTGCCTGGAAGAATCCTACATCGTCGCGAATCTCTATCGCCTTTTCATGCGGTACTGCCAGGGCGAATGCCTTTGATAGTTCTGTTACGAACCTGAGACAACGTTCTTTGCCATCTTTCTGAGATAATATGTGTTCCTGTGCCGCAGGTAAAATACTGAGTCTTTGCCCGGATGTGCCGTTCTTCCAGAGTGACCAGTCGAAACCGTAGAATAGGTTACGGCAGATTTCATATTTCTCAAGCATAACTGCTACTGCCTCTTCCTGGTTTATGGCAGTTGTTCCTTTTCCACCGCTTTCTGTATAATTGGCTAATGCGATTTTAAGTTGATCTGCCAATCCGAGATAATCAACGACGAGCCCCCCGGGTTTATCTCTGAAAACTCGGTTGACCCGTGTAATTGCCTGCATCAATCCGTGCCCGCGCATGGGTTTGTCAACATACATTGTGTGCAGACTAGGGGCGTCAAAACCGGTAAGCCACATATCGCGGACGATAACTATTTTGAAGTGGTCTCTGGGGTCTTTGAAACGTTTTGCGAGCGCTTCCCGCCTTACCTTGTTCCGGATGTGAACCTGCCATTCTGGGGAATCGGACGTAGAACCGGTCATGACAATCTTGATGATGCCTTTATCATCGTCTGTATGATGCCAATCTGGACGAAGTGATACAATTGCGTTATAGAGTTCAACGCAAATCCTTCGGCTCATACATACAATCATCGCTTTACCATCCATTGCCTCTAATCGTTGCTCAAAATGATTAATCAAGTCATGGGCAATTAGATTGATTCGCTTTTCAGTTCCGACCACAGCTTCAAGTTGAGCCCATCTGGTCTTGAGCTTTTCCTTTTGCTCTATTTCTTCTCTTTCTGTTACTTCCTCAAATTCTTTGTCAAGCATGGGCTTTTCGCGTTCGTCAAGTTCGAGTTTTGCAAGCCTGCTTTCATAATAAATAGGCACGGTTGCGCCATCAAGCACTGCCCGCTGGATATCATAGATGCTGATATAGTCCCCAAATACTGCACGGGTGTTTCGGTCAGTGAGTTCAAGAGGTGTGCCTGTAAATCCAATAAACGATGCGTTTGGTAACGCATCTCGCATATGGCGGGCAAAACCATCTATGAAGTCATACTGACTGCGGTGTGCCTCATCAGCAATGACAACGATATTTCGCCGGTCTGACAATTTGGGATAACTATCTCCCTTTTCCTCTGGAAGGAACTTTTGAATCGTTGTAAATACCACCCCGCCAGCCGCAACCCGCAGTTTTGAACGCAAATCCGCACGGCTTTCTGCTTGCGCAGGTTGTTGACGCAGCAGTTCATGGCTTCGCGAGAAAGTGCCAAAGAGCTGGTCATCAAGGTCGTTTCTATCGGTAATAACAACCAGCGTAGGATTCTCCATTGCCGGGTGAAGGATGATTTTTCCAGCATAGAACGCCATAGTCAGGCTTTTACCGGCACCCTGCGTGTGCCAGACAATGCCAACACGGCGGTCGCCTTTTTTTCCCTGCGTATCTGCCGTAATTTTCACAGTCCAGTAAACTGCCGGTGGCTCAGCAACCATAAGAGCATCCTCTGGTTTCCCTATTGCTCTTATTGTTTCCTCAACAGCAGCATTGACCGCATGGAACTGATGATAGCCGGCAATTATTTTAATGAGACCTCCCCCTGCTTCTTCCTCAAACACGATATAATGGCGTATGTATTGAAGGATGCGTTTCTTTTCAAATACTCCCTTTATTAATACTTCCAGTTGCGGAATGGATGCAGGAGCGATTTCTTCTCCTTCAATTGTTCTCCTCAACCGTAAACTGATTCACCACGAGCCAATCATTATTATCCAGGTTCTCAAAATCTATAAGACGAACGTAATCATGGATTACTCTGCCATCCTGTCCTGTATACTCAACCGGGACGCCGTCAATGAGCATCTGATGGAAGGAATGGTTGTTAATTACCAGTGAAGGAGATTCTGCCCTGAGAATCCTTCGAAAAGCCTCATCGAGCGCATCAGAAGGTATGGCGGGGTTTAAACGGATAAGCGCCATGCGAAGTCTCTGCTCTAATACCACTTCCCGGTAATCATTGCGTTCTGCCGCCAATTCACCGGGGGCGATTTCTGGACCAGAATGGATTGAGTAGCCGAGACTTTCAAACCATGTCAGGGCTATCTGTTCAACTTCTGTTTCGGTAAATGAACTCATAAGCCACGCTCCTTCAGAAACTCCTCTGCATCATTTAGCCTTATTTCGCCCGACAGTAGTTTAGGCAGCAGTGCGTCGCGGATGGCGGCGAGGGTGCGGGATTGTATATTTATTCCTATCGTCAAATCGAGTAGTTTTCCTATCTGCTGTGTTCCGATTTCGAGCAGAGCAGATGGGGGTTCAATTATCTTTGCTTCTGAGAGATGACGACGCTGAATATGCCCCATAGTTGTGGCTTTACCCTCTGCTATAAGCCGAAAATCTGGCAAGTGCTGTAAAGTCCAGAAGTAGTAAAACCACTTTGGGTAAGATTCTGAAAAAACCTTAAAAAGATGCTGGTTTAAAGCGCCTTTCCCCCCGCACCAGATAATGACCTCAAGACTTCCCGACCAGGAAAACAACACATCTCCATCTTCTACTATGTATTCTTTGGGAATCTCCAGAGAAGCTTTTCCAGAATTGGAAGTAATTCCCGAACGTAATTCGGCAATCTTGATTACTGGTAGGTAGTCATCGCTGGTGGGTGGATACTTCTGAAGAGCCAGACCATTAAGATAAGTAGCGATTTCGTCTAAGGACTTAACCCCCCACCCCCTCGGTATCATCCCCAGTTCCGACTTCTCGAAGCCGTCAGGGAACAGTGCCTCAATCTCCTCCGGCAGTCCCGTTGGTCGTCCCTCCGCCTTCGCCCGCACAGGGTCAAAGTCCACGAACCACGACTTGAAGAGCGCCCTTGCCATTGCCTCCAGCGTCTCGTTCATCCTGCGGTTAAGTTCTATCTTGTCGTCCAGCGTGCCGAGGATGTGGGCGATGGCACGCTGCTCGGGGAGGGAGGGTAGCATAAACTCGAAGGCCATTATTCGACTAGGTGACGTATGTTTTACCGTTGTACCTGTGGCACTTGAAACGACTTCGTGTCTATATTCGCGAGTGCAGAGTAAGTAATACAAGAATCGCTTATCGAGTGGTGATCCTGGGCGAATCAAAAACTTCCCAAGCCGTTGATTATGCAAGAACCGTGAACCGAAAGGTTTAGGGATAATTGCAGGAAAACCTAATGTATCACTTTCTTTACTAAGATCGGTCATTGTGACCAAAATGTCACCTTCATTCAAGACAAAATCTTCAGGAACAGGACCGACATAATACTTCAACTTATCACTTTTGAACCCACCACCGATTGCAAAATTACCAGGTGTCAACAAGATGTCACTTGGGGGGTCATCACGGAAATACTCGCCCTGAAATGCAAAGCCGTGTTTTATCTCCACCAGATCTCCAAGTGTATGTGGCTTCCATTTCTCACTCCACATATCCCAGCTCCACAAGATTAATTTTTATAGCCTCTTCAAGCCGTGCGGATTCCGCAAACTGTTCGTTTAACTGTTTCGTCAGTTTTGCCATCTTCTCCTCGAACGGTTCGCCTTCCTCTTCCACGACTTCAGCCCCGACATATCTACCGGGTGTGAGCACATAGTTATGTTTGCGAGTTTCATAGAGAGTTGCGCTTTTGCAGAACCCCGGGATGTCCTCGTACTTCTTTGTACACTCCTTATCGCCACGCCAGGCATGGTATGTATCCGCAATTTTTCGGATGTCCCCATCCGTCAGTTCCCGATGCACGCGGTCAACCATGGTGCCGAGTTTTCGGGCGTCAATAAAGAGCACCCCACCCCGCCTGTCACGGAACCTGCTGTTCCTCTTATCGCGTGCAATGAACC
>JBAQFZ010000030.1:0-15016 GCA_049287525.1 Halobacteriota archaeon
CGTGAGCCAAAGAGTCATGCGGTGCATAATCCTCAAACGATCAACCCACTAATCGAGAGGAGAATTATCGAGTTGAGAAGGGAGCATCCCAATTGGGGAAAGAAGCGGATAGCCCAGTGGATATGGAAGGAAAATGGCTGGGAGAGGGTTGTCGCGATTGAGACCGTGAGAAACGTGTTGAACCGGCATGGGCACTGGAAGAGGTTATCTCGACATACAATGATGCTCCGCATCAGGGGTTGGATGGTCTATCTCCAGATGAGTATGGGAGGAGACTTATGTGTGTAGCATCTGGTTGACTATAACAAAAAACGTATTATCCTGTTAGGAAGCTGTCCAACAATCCAGAATCGGAAGAATAAAAAAGGCAAATAGGGGTTTAAATCCCAAAAGAAGCAAAAATTCTAGTGCCAAAAGCAATTGTGGGACCGCTTCTTAGGAGGGAAAATAATAAGATGGCAATAGAATCTATCTCTCTTTCTCCCTTTGAGGATTTTGGATTAACCATTGGGGCGAAAGGGGCAAGTAGAGAAGCACTGCACGAAATCCTTGATTTTTGGATAGACGAGGTAGAAGAGATGACGAAAGGAGCTGGTTTGGATGGCATTGTGGAAAAGATTCTTGAGAAGCGACAGGAGCTGACGGGCATGTCTATGAGCGATCATGCGATGCACGAAGTCGTAGGAGACCTTTGTATGAACGTGGATGTGCTTGATATTGCTCCTTCAGCGGAGGAAATAGCAGAAAAAGTGAGAAGAGTGGGTGAAGGGAAGAAATGGCGGCCTGTAATGGTCCTTACAGTTGATGGCGCACTCGTGCCCACCCGACCTGATGAGGCGAAGGGGAAAGGTAGAGGAAGGAAGAAGGAGAGGGCAAAAAGAGCAAAATGGGAAGGAGAATGGCGAGAAGAGAAAGGATTCAGGTTATATCTCGTTGATGGTGCCCGGATAGAGCATGTGCTCTGCTGGCACCAGATCCAGAGCAGCGAAGAGCTGAAAGAATGCCTGAGAAAGGTGAAGGAGGCGGGACTGATACCGGAAAGGGATATAAGGCTATGTGCGGTAGGAGACGGTGCGAGATGGATATGGAAAGCGATGAAAGAGATTTTTCCTGAGGCAATACAGGTTTTGGACTATTATCATGCAAGTGAGCACATATATAGGCTGGCAGAAGTAATATACGATAATTCTGAGGAAGCTCAAGAGTGGGCAGAGGCGACACTCACAAGATTATACTTCGGTGAGATAGAAGAAGTGATAAATGATTTGGAGAAGATAAAAGCGCATAATGAAGAGATACAAACCGAAATAGACAGTTTATTGAACTATCTAATGGAAAACAAAGATAGAATGGACTACAAACATCGTTGCCGTCGCAAAAAGACCTACTTTATTGTGTAATCACAGGCATTCCCTGAGAAGTCCTACATATATGCGTTTTAATCTGTTTCAGTTATACACGTGCAACAGCGTTGCGTTTTTTAGAAGTCCTGACGTTTCTAATTTTATCGGTGGCGGCGCTTCACCTTCTACTACTGAACCATCCGACTCGTCTATTATTTCATTTGCAAACTTCTCTGTGATATTCATCCCTATTGCAATTTGCTTTTTCATTTTTTATATCACCTCCTATTTATCTTTGGTATTTATATGCGCCCCTCCTCGGCGCTCTGATGCACTTACCGCACTACCCGAAGGCACTTCTACCATTCCTACCATCTCCATTTCTTCCCGCCTTCTTTTTTGCTACCCCTTTTTATATCTCGCACATAACTTCTGTCAACTTAAACGGGTCAGAAGAGATAACAGAAGCCGCATAAAGCTCCATTGCACCAATATCTGAAGTTCGATTCTCTAAAGGACCTCTATCCACAAGTCTAATGATATGATAGTCATGCAACGTAAAAATCGCGAGATTGAAGGACTGCACACCCATCCCGAGATAACCCCTCAATAATTTATAAATCGTACCTGCCATTTCATTGCTTCTTCTTGCTTTACTGATAACAATAATCTCCTTCTCTTTTACCGGAGTCAGGTAAAACAAAATCTTTTCCCCTTCATTCTCTTTCGCAAGCCCCAGGCTCTTATGAATCGTATATAAATCTTCAAAATAATCTGTATTGTATTCCTTTTTATAATCGGCTACTGCTTTTTCTACAACTTCCAGTTTACCATACCTCATACTCGAACTCGAAGCGGTTAATTGTATATGCCCGTGAATAATCGAAGCGCCGCTCCTCCAGAGACAATTCCACAGAAAGAACTTTCGCAATTCATTCTTTTCCGCTCTGGTGACTTCTTCAAACCAGCGCTCTCCGGTTCTTAAGTAATCCTCTATCCATTCCTTTTTTACCACCAGCGGATTGTGCTCCTTGAAAATTATCAAACTGTGAAGAGAATCATACTTTGCTATATTGCTTCCCGTAATACAATATTTACCTTTTACTCTACCAAAAACGTCTGATGGTGTTTGCGTTTCTGGATTGCAAAACAGACAATCCTCTTTTGTTTTTAAATCTTCCAATCCAAACGCGGATTTCGCTTCTACTGGTCTATCAATCCTTAACCGGTTAAACAGGCTGTGCTCACCGGTAAATTTGTTTTTTAATGAGACTACTCGCTGATTTTCCACCCGGTCCACGGAGCCAAACCGATTATTCACCCAATTCGCCATCTCTGCCGGGATTTTCAAAGTGCCTGTTCTGATTTCAAAAGCGTAAACGCGATAAAACCGCTCCCGGGCATCGCGTGAAAGCAGCTCAACCATCGTTCCAAGTTCCGTTATTTCATGTTTCATGTATTTCCTGTGCTGTTTAAAAGGTGAGAATAAATATAAATCTTTAACCTGTGATGTGATTGGCTGCGTGGGGAAGTAAGTTTATGTAAGTTTATATAAGGAAAGAATAATTATAATTTGCAGAAATGCGGATAGGCTTTTTCGTCTGGGAATATCCACCAAGGATAGTTAGCGACTTGGGAACTTATGCAGAGAATATATGTCCCGCGATGATAGACTTAGGGCATGATATAACGCTGTTTACGATGAACGACGGGACGTTAAAAACAAGAGAGATATTAAAAGGCGTTGACGTCAACAGGCCAATGATCGTGGATGGAAGCAACATATTACCTCTTTTCCTGACAGAAGACCTGAGAAGATGGGGCACAGAAATAAAATTCTTCGATGCTGTGCTTATATATAACATCCTCAGCGCTGCTAAATTCGTTAATGAGCTCATAAAAAAGGAGGGTTATAAGTTTGATATAATATGCGCACATGACTGGTTGAGTGCGATGGCAGGGATAATAGTAAAGCAAGAGACGGGTTTACCTTTTGTCTTCCATCTACATTCAACGGAATGGGGGCGTGCAATGGGCGAAGGCTCAAAGACGGTCATACATATGGAAGAGACAGCAGCTGCGGTCGCGGATAGGATAATAACGGTGAGCTATCCGATGGAAGAGGACCTGATAGGGCATGGCTTCGATCCCAATAAAATTGATGTCTGCTGGAATGGCATTTCTGTGGATAAATGTGACCCGTGTACGCTTGTACCCGAGGCAGTTACGGGATTACGGAGCAGATATGGGCTCAAACCTGAAGATAAACTGATACTGTTTGTTGGACGACTGAATGCGGTAAAAGGGGTCTTGAACCTGCTGAAAGCAATGCCCACTGTTATAAGCAAGCATCCCGAAGCGAAACTGGTCATTCTTGGCAAAGGCGAGTTAGAGCGGACTATTTCCGACCTGATAAATAAATTAGGCGTGGGTGAAAACGTGAAGGTGAGGTTTGAGTTCGTATCTGAAGAAGAGAGGATATTGCATTACGGTACCAGCGATATATTTGTCGCCCCTTCCGTGTATGAACCTTTTGGGAGTATCGCACTGGAAGCAATGGCGATGGAAAAGCCGGTTATAGTTGGTGCTAAAGGCATCTGTGGATTCCACGATTTTGTTGTTCCTTCTGGACAGGACCAGACAGGCGTTCACGTGGATGGCAACAATAGTGCGGAGATAGCATGGGGGATAAAGACTCTGCTTGAAGACATGGAAACAGCGAGAGAAATGGGTAAAAGAAGCAGAGAAAGAGTGAAAGAATATTTCGCGTGGGATAAAATAGCAGAACACACGCTTGCGATATATGGGGATGTGATAAAGGGGAGTGGTAAAAATATATGATAATAGTTACAAATTTATTGTAGAATTCATTGCAAGAATATTAGTAATATGTACTATATTATATACAATTACCGGACAATTTTAATACGCATCTGCACTATCACTTTTATTAATTAACATCTTTAAGAATGAGGAGCGAGGAGAAAATGAGAATAGGGTTTTTTGTATGGGAGTATCCGCCGAGGATAGTTGGCGGATTGGGAACTTATGCGGAGAATATGTGTCACGCGATGCGGGATTTGGGACATGAACTCTCAGTATTTACGATAAACGACGGGACGCTAAAGAGCAGGGAAGTATTAAACGGTATTGATGTCCATCGGCCGATGATTGTAGATGGTAGTAATATACTTCCTCTATTCCTGACAGAAGACCTGAAGAGATGGGGTACGGGAATAAAATTCTTTAATGATTTATTCGTATATAACGTGCTGAGTGCAGCGAAGTTCGTGAATGAGCTCATAAAAAAGGAGGGATATAAGTTTGACATAATTTGTGCGCATGACTGGCTGAGTGCGATGGCAGGGATAATGATAAAGCAAGAGACTGGTTTGCCCTTCGTGTTTCATCTCCATTCAACGGAATGGGGTCGTTCACTCGATAGCGGGTCAAAGACGGTAACACATATAGAGGAGGCGGGAGCAAATGCCGCTGACCAGCTAATAACGGTGAGTTATCCGATGAACGAGGATCTGATAAGGCATGGCTTCGATGCAGCAAAGATAAGAGTCTGTTGGAATGGCGTCTATTTAGATAAGTATGACCCAAACAGATTAAATCAGGAGGAGATTCAAGATTTACGGGCGGAGTATGGCATAGGACCAGAAGAAAAGATGATTCTGTTCGTGGGGCGATTAACCGCGGTAAAAGGCGTTATAAATCTGGTGAAAGCAATGCCTACCGTTATCAGCAGACATCCCGAGGCAAAACTTGTTATCCTTGGGACCGGGGAGCTGGAAAAGTCAATCCTGGATTTGATAAACTGGTTTGGCATCGCGGATAGGGTGAAGCCGAATTTTGTGTTCGTGCCTGAGGAGGAGCGGATATTGCATTACGCCGCATGTGACATAGCGGTTTTCCCTTCTTTATATGAGCCCTTCGGTATTGTTTCGCTGGAGGCAATGGCACTTGAGAAACCGGTTGTAGTGGGTGCCCGAGGCGTTAGTGGTTTTAGAGACCAGGTAATTCCCTGGGGTGAAGACCAGACGGGTGTTCATGTTGACGGCGGCAATAGTGCAGATATCGCATGGGGAATAAACTCATTGTTGGATGACATGGAAAGGGCGATAGAGATGGGTAAACGGGGGCGGGAAAGGGTTGAAAAGTATTTCACATGGGACAAAATAGCGAAATGCACACTGAGAATATATGAGGATGCGATAAGCGATGTAGGGGAGAGATGAAAGTCGCTTCTTTTAGTAATCTTTACTTAGTTATAGTCATAATTTAAAATTTATAGGAAAGTAGGGAAGGTAAAGATGGGTAAAGAAAAAAGCGAAAAGCTGATAGTTTGGTTTAAACATGGTTACCAGCCTGTGGAGCAATACGGGCATTTCAAATTTCGGATCAATTGGATCAATTATAACATTTACCCGCCCTCCAACTCCTTTCTGAGCATCACCCATGCTATATATTTTGTCGTTAAAAAGCGGCGTCCACATAATAATTCTGCCACCACGTTCCTTTCCTGTCTCCATCCTTAATTTGCGCTTTGTCGAACCAGTCCAGTTTTCTCATTTATGTATCCATACTCAATGGCATTTGTAGCAGCACTGAGCGCTTCAACCTCGGTCTTCGCTACGTGGCGGTTACAGGGAAATGAGGTCTATGATGAACTCAAAGAAATGCTCACTAATTGGTTGAGTTTGAAGTGAGCTATCAAATACCTCTTCTTTATATTACAGTACAACTTTTATATAAAAAGTCACTATTAAGGAAAGGATACGAGAGAAATGGTAAAGAAGAGCATCTGCCTTGCTTTTGAGGTGCATCAGCCCTTCAGGCTGAGGAGAGACTTCTTCTGGAACAAGCAGATGTACAAGAGAAGCGCAAATGTAGAAGGCCTATTCGATTATTACTTCTTCGGGGATAAGGATAGAGAAGTATTTGAGAAAGTAGCGAGAAAATGCTATCGCCCTACGAATGATATAATAAAGGGGCTGATAGACGCATACGATGATTTTAAAGTTGCATATAGCGTATCTGGTGTATTTATAGAGCAATGCGAGAGATATGGTTTTGGTAAGGACATCCTGGAGGACTTCCGGCAGCTTGCATCGAGTAATAAAGTGGAGTTCTTAGACCAAACTTATTATCATTCACTGGTGGGGCTTTATGAGGAAGAAGATGAATTTATCGAGCAGGTGAGGATGCACCGTGAATTAATGCGTGATTTAGTAGGATACGAGCCATCATTTTTTGAAAACACCGAACTGCTGTATAACAACCGAATAGCGAGGGTAGCAGAGGAGATGGGCTACCGAGGTATTTTCGCCGAAGGCGTAGAGAGGATATTGAACGGGAGGTCCCCAAACTACGTCTATGCACCCATAGGCTGCAAGAATCTAAAAGTCCTTCTCAGAGATTATCCACTAACAGACGACATAGGGTTTAGATTCTCGCTAAAGAGCTGGAAAGAGTATCCTCTGAGTGCCTCTAAATACGCATCATGGCTCAATGCAACACAGGGGCAGTGTATAAACCTCGTTCTGGATTATGAAACTTTTGGTGAGCATCATTGGGAAGATACAGGTATATTCGAGTTTCTACGTGATTTGCCTTTGCAGGTATTGAAATACGAGATGGTATTTTCAACACCTTCGGAGGTGATAGGGAGATATAAACCAATAGGCGTGATAGACGTGAGGAACCTTGAGACGACCTCATGGGCTGATGTGGAGAAAGATACTTCTTGCTTCATTGGTAATACCATGCAATGGGCGTGTTACGATTATCTAAGATGGCTTGAGCCCTGTGTAAAAGAGTCACAGGATAAGGAACTGCAGAATATATGGCGATACCTTGGTATAAGCGACCATCTTTATTATATGTTCACGGTAGGCGGTGCATCGGGGGAGGTGCACAGTTATTTCTCCCATTTTGATAAGCCTTACGATGCTTTTGTCACTTTATTCTCTGTCATTCACGATTTCGATGCACGTTTAAGAGCGAAGGTAAAAAAAGCTGATTACCCTTTTGTATTTCGGACCGGGGAGAAGGTATGGAGTTTGAAGGGACTCGGTGAGTACATAAAGGTGAGACTGCGTGAAGAATCAAAAGGTGCTATTGAAGAATACATGAAAAGAGGTGATTTTGAACGATGGATAAGAGAGAGTGTGGGAGAAGAGGAGATAGCGCAAGAAGTAAGAAATTTGAGCGTAAGCATGGAAAAGGAGAAATACTCCGTGACGGAGTTAAGAGGAAAGCTATATGAGATTATTTCTGATTTTTGAGTTTTTCGCGGATGGATGTATAGCATCTGTAAAAAATGTTATAGTCAACCTGATGCTACACACATAAGTCTCCTCTCATACTCGTCTGGAGATAGACCATCCAACCCTTGATGCGGAGCATCATTGTATGCTGAGATAACCTCTTCCACAGCCCATGCTTGTTCAACACGTTTCTCACGGTCTCAATTGCGACAACCCTCTCCCAGCCATGTTCCTTCCATATCCACTGGGCGATCCGCTTCTTTCTCATATCTGGGCTCCCAATGATATCTCCAAGTTTCTCCTTCACATAGAAGGTAGGTATAGGTATAGGCATATTTATATGTGATATGTTTCTTATCAAGATGGTAATAACATGGGTGAAAGAGCGATAAAATGCGCCCTAGATAATTCATTTATCGAAGAAGCCAATATAATTTTCGGAGACAGAGTGCCACACGCCCAGATGGTGAAAATCTGAATGTTTTCATATCCTCAGAATAATATCTTCGATCGCATTTCTCCACCCAACAGGTCCAACACCTTCTTCTTTTCTTATTCTTCTATCCCCCTCTATATGTTCATCTCTTCCTCCTGGTTTTGCCACTAAAACCGGAATAACCACGGAGTGAAGCATTGACAGATCATTTAAACTGTCACCCAATCCTACAGTCTTTATATCTGGATATTTCTTCTTGTATAAGGCATTCAAAATCTCAACTGCTTTCCCTTTCTCGTTATCGCCAATTATATGAAAGTATCGTGTACCGATAGTAAAATGTAAGCCCTTTTCTTCTATCTTCTCACGTATTCTCTCTTTCTCACCCACTATTATCTTAAAAGCTTCATCATATTCCCGCATCTTCGATAACTCAGCCTCTTTCAGACTAAGACCGCTATCCATTGCAATTTCTTCGGCACTCATATCCCCAAAACCTGTTATTTTAAACAGGCTCTTGCCCTCCTCTTCCACCTCTTTCAACTTCATACGCAGCTCCTCATATCTCGTGCCAAGTTGTATCACTTTTAGTTTATGACCCCCTGAGGACAACTCGTAGTCATAACGATAATCAAACTCAAAATAATCTGATTCAATGAAGATAGCGCCACCGTTCTCTGAAATAAAAGGATCTTTTATTCCAAGCTGCGTTCTGTATACTTCTACCTCTTCTCTCGTCTTGCTCGTGCAAAGAACAATAGGGATCCCTCTCTTAATGAGTTCTTCTACTGCCTCCCTTGCTCCTTCATAAGAGTAATTTTCATCCAATAATGTCCCGTCCAGGTCAGTATATATAATAAACATTGGCTTTTCATTCTCCCGGTTCCGAATCGAGCCGTGCTGCATCTCTCAGTTTTTTCCGGATGTTTGGCATTGCTGAGCAAGCTCGCATCCAATCCGGGAGCAATATCCCGGTTGGTTCGTTTATATAGGATTCCCCTGCCTCTAAGAACATTTTGGAAAAAATATCTACACTGGTCTCTTCTTCATGTCTGTTATACTCCAGACCATTAGATAACGCATCGGCATGGTATTGCCTGATGAGATTCTGGGCAGTTCGTTTATACACTACCTGTAAACTGAGTAAAAATTCTCTTGAAATCTCCAGGGAATCAATCTCGGTAAGTGTGCGAAGTAAGGTTCTCGTTATATCATACGTCATTTTGGAAAGCCCCTTCTCCCGGCTATCGCCTATCTCTTTGTGTTTATGCTCATAATATCCCAGATCCACCTGGCAGATTCTTTTTCGTGCCGCGTTCCTGTACACTTCAGCAAGTATGCCAATCTCCAACCCCCAATCTCCCGGAAGTCGGATATTCAATCCAAGATCACCTGTAAGTGCAAATTCGCCAGAAAGCGGGTATCTAAATGCACTAAGATAATCAATAAAATCAGAAACAGGGACTTTATCCGTAAAAGCATCAAGTAATGGATGTACGAAAAGGCGGAATACTCGCCCATACATACTCCGATTATCAAAATTTATTCGCGCATAGTACCCTTTGCTGAAGAAGAAGTCAAGCTCTGGTTCAACTATGGGGAATACTATTTTTGCGGGAAATAGAGAGGTATAGCTCACTATGTCGGCATCGTGAAGAACAACAGCATATGAATCAAGGCTCGCGATCCCTGCTGCTATCCATGCGTCTTTTCCTTTCCCAGAAAACATGCTAAGGTCAATGCCACTCTCCTTCAGAGAGAGAAGAACTTCCTGGACTTTGGGGCCGTTACACCATACCAGGAGATGCGGGATAGTCAGACGCTTAAAGTACCGTTGCGCTTCCACATACTCTTCTGTGGAGGAGGCTGCTAACGCTACAATAACTTCGTGAATATAGGTGCACGTATTTAAGTGATTAATAATATTTTCCAACGAGGGATTATGAATCTCGCCGTAAAGCATTGGAATGACAACCGCAACGGGTCGTTCTATAACGATATCCTCCAGTAACTTCTTCAATCTTACCTCTTCAATACAAAAATCGTGTATCGTGGTTATTTTATTTTGAATAAAATCCATTATCTATCTTTTCTCTCCTATCCGCTTCCTTTTATATTCTTCGCATCTCATTTTATAAAAATATTTTGCGATTAAGGTTATAAAGCATAAGTAGCCATTTATTTATATAGAAAGAGAACTCTAAAGAATATTGGATTGAAATGTGTTCAGTATGCGGCTATTTCTCCCTGCGAGAAAAGCCAGTAAATCTGGTTGTTGAGATGCTCAAAACGCTGGAGCACAGGGGTCCTGATGCGCACGGCTTGTATGCAGACGGGAAGATTACGAAGGCGAGAGAGATACGCGATTTGCAGAGCCCCGAAATGGCGAATGTATGCCTTGGGCACTCGAGATTGAGTGTCGTTGGAGGCGATGATGCGATACAACCATTTCGGTCTTGTGATGGCGCTCTATCGCTGGTGCACAATGGCGAGACATACAATTATCACGAATTAAGGGGGCTATTGAGTAAAGACCATACAGTAGAAGACGAAGGCAACGATAGCGAGATTCTCCTGCATCTGATAGAAGAAATCTATGATGGCGAGCTGCTGAGAACCGTTCAGTCAGTTGTAAAGATGTTAAACGGCATGTATGCCTTTGCGGTTACCGATGGCGATGAGGTTGTGATCGCACGGGATCCAATCGGTATAAAGCCCATGTATTATGTAGAGGAGAGTGGAAGTGCCTATTTCTGTTCTGAGAAGAAGGGCCTTTACAATTTTGGATGTAAAATCAGAAGAATACTACCTGGGAAGATACTGAGGGCAAATAAAGGTGGAATATCTATACATCAAGGCGTGAGAATCGAGCGACCACAGATTGATATTACGGATTCCGATGATGCCGTGACCTTGTATAGAGATGCTTTAACTGATGCGATTGAAAGGATGTTACGAGGTTTAAGTTTGGAGAACGTAGGGATGATATTCTCTGGTGGCGTGGACTCAGTACTGATTGCAAAGCTCATATCTGACTTGGGATGGAATCTCAGATGCTATTGCGTTGGGAAAAAGGGCTCTGAAGATGTAAAGAATGCGAAAAAGGTAGCTGAAGATTTGGGATTGAATTTATGCGTGATTTATCTTGATGAGCGAAAAGTGGAGTTCATACTTCCGAAGGTCATCGAATCTATCGAGACTGAAGGACTCCTTCAGGTAGAGGTCGCGGTTCCGATGTACCTTGCAGCAAAAGGTGCATCCGAAGACGGGATAAAGGTGATGTTCACGGGTCAGGGTGCAGATGAACTATTTGCCGGGTATTGGTGGTATAAGGATGTTGTAAGTGAGGACGGGTTCTTGAAACTTCACAATAAATTATGGGAAGATATTGATTTATTGTATGACGATACACTTGAAAGGGAGGACAAAGTCACCATGGCTCATTCCGTTGAGTTACGCGTTCCATACCTGGACAGGAATGTGGTACAATGTGCAATGAGAATCTCTCCAAGACTTAAGATAAAGGATGGTGAGGATTCAATCAGGAAATGGGTTCACAGAAGGGTTGCTGCGATGCTTGGTGTACCGCACTATACCGCATATCGAATAAAGGACATGGCTCAGTCAGGATCGGGAGTGCATGGTCTAATAAAAAAGATTGCGGAGGAGTACTTTGAGGGGAAAAAGGTGGATAAAGTCGAGATCGATGATAAGGGCTCGAACTATCGATACCTGGATACGGAGTATGGAACACCTGAGATGTGGGCCTATATGCATGAAATAAGAAAGGCAATTAATGCCTTGAGGGAAAGTAATTGATGTATAAGATTAATTTAGAGTGCAGAAAATGAGAATAAACCTTGCACAAACGTTTTAAGGAGGGAAGGGAATGAGAGTTGCAATCGTTGGAAATGGAAATATATACAATCTAGCGCATGTTTATGCGTGGCAATCTCTGAAGGATGTAGAGATTCAGGCGACATGCGATATTATACCAGAGAGAGCGGAGAAAGCGTGTAGGGATGCTGCTGCGAAGAACTCCTATACGAATATGGATGATTTGCTGAGCAATGATGATATTGATGTAATAGATCTCTGTGTTCCCACGTATGAGCACGCGCGATTGAGTATTGCGGCATTAAAAGCGGGAAAGCATGTTATCTGTGAGAAGCCAATGGCAAGGAGCTTAGAGAGTGCTGCGGATATGCTCAAAGTTGCTGAGAAGAGTGAAAAAGGATTGTACATCGGCCACACGAGGAGATTCGATCAACGGTGGAAGATGATAAAGGCGGGTATTGATTCCGGGAAGATCGGCATGCCGCTGTATATGAGGCGATGTGAACGGAGTTGGCTGCCGTTCCCATCAAATTCCTGGTATTGGGACTTTGAGAAGAGTGGAGGGGTCCTTCTGGATATTGGTATCCATTGTGTGGATTTGGTGAACTGGTTCTTAGGTTCGAAACCGAGCGAGGTATTCGCATGTGGAAAGATGGTCAGAGATGAGGCCAAAGCACATGGCGTTCATGATCTGGCAACGGTTATGCTGAGGTATGAGAATGGTAAAACGGCGTTTATTGACATCAGCTGGGCATTTCCAAAGACTTCTGCGCCCTTCTATTCCTCCTTGGATATAATTGGAACGGATGGGCGGATCGAATATTCGGACAAAAATGCGAATCCAATGGTATTTGCTGGCGATAGAATAGAATTCCCACGCTATTCCTCGCTGTTATCCGCGAGTTTGGAAGCTTTCAGCGATGAGATTCGTGAGTTTGTGGAATGCATACACAGCGGACGGGAACCGGCTGTGACCGCACACGATGCATATGATGCCTTGAAGATCATAAGTGCCGCTGAGGAATCCGTGAAAAAAGGGGAGGTGATAAGATGCTAACCCTTGGTATCGTGAGTTATGAACATCCACATGTGCTCAGATACGTTCCAGCATTCCTCAGCCATCCAGACACGAAGATAGCAAAGATATGCGGGATCGGCGTGAACTTAGAGCTGGCAAAACGGGACGCAGAGCGAATAGGGTGTGAATTTTTTGAGACCCTGGAAGAACCTTTCTTCGAGGGTTTGGACGCGATATACCTTGCATCATCACCTGATAGACATTTGGAGATTGTTAAAACGGCATCGGAGAAGGGTGTGCACATCTTATGCGACAAACCGATTGCACTGAGCCTGGAAGAAGCTGATGAGATCATAGGAACGGCAGCAAGAGCAGGTGTCACACTTATGGTTCCCTTTAACACCAGATGGCAGCCTGCTGTCAGAAAGGCAAAAGAACTCCTCCAAGGAGATATCCACTACGTTTATGCGATCAAATTTGGGATGAACCCGCTAAACATCAAGAACTTCGATAGTTCATGGTTTTTTGATCGCAAGAGAGCGGGTTTTGGGGGATTTGGTGACATCGGCATGCACATGGTTGATGCAATACGGTTTCTGGTAGGACGCGATGCACTGAGCGTGTATGCGAATATAAACGAAGATGATTTTTTTGGTGAAGCGATGATCGAATTTAAAAATGGAGCTCTGGCATATCTGGTGAGCGGCTGGACAAATCCCTTTGGAAACGCATCATGGATGAAGGCAACGTTAGAAATACTGTCAGATAATGCAGTGATGTTGATAAACAAGCCATTATATGAGCCAGTGAGTGATTTTTGCATAACCAAGGAGTGCACGGAATTTTCAGACCTGGGACGAGTGGATGTATTATCAAATGTAAACGAATTTGTAGATTGTATTATTGAAGATAGGGATCCGGTGATTACAGGAGACGATGCGAAGGCTGCTTTAGAGATCGTACTTGCATCTTATAAATCTGCGGAATGTAATGATAAGATCGTTTTGCCTCTTTAATAATATTTCTAACAAGCCTCATATTAAAGGTGACAAGACCCTTTATTAGGGGAATCCTGATTAAAACCGTAAAGAAGAGAGAAGATGTTGAAGGCGCTGTAAGGTTATGGTCTTATCTCGTCTGGTTCTTAGCAATATTGATAATACTGATAGGCATTTCTGGAAACATAGCCGCCGCCGGTATCTCCCTCGGAATATTTGGTGCGGGTGTGGCTTTTGCGATGTAGCAGCCTTTGTTATGCGTTGTCGGATGGGTAACCATAATAGCAAGAAGACCTTATAAGGTAGGTGACAGAATCCTTATAGGAAATCTCAAAGGAGAGGTTATCGATGTTAGAAGCAGCAAAAAAGGTTGTCGGGGGAGAGATGAAAAGGGCATACCATAAGATGCCTTTTGAATTTAAAAAAGCCGGGCTCGAGCATGCAATCTTTGATGAACCGCAAATAAGAGTTGAGTTTGGCGATTCACACGTAAATATGAAGGTTCGTTTCCTATGTGACGCGAGGAAGAGAGCGGAAATTAAATCAGATATAGTTTGGAAGATTCTTGAGAAGTTCAATGCCCCAGAAAATAAGGACAAAGTGGAAATCCAGGGATTTCCACGCAATTAAATATTTCCCAAACCTTCTCAAAAAACAACATAAATCGCATCCGTTTGCCAATTCCACTATCCAGAACAAAAGTTAGAGTAACTAATTTTCTGCCACCAATTCACCAATTGCATGTGTGGCAAATCTGACATCATAGGATGGCACCATTTTATCACAAAACCACTGTTTCCTGCCAGTATCAACCCAACCCGTTTTATAGGACATCTTTATTAGTGACAAAATATATGTTACGTATTGGTAGTATCTATGAACACTTTAAGAGTTGAAGGGGAGAAAGGAAGTCTTCCAAGGAGATTACACCCTTAATATAGAGTTATCCCAACTCCTTTATCTAATCGTAGTGAAATGAAGAGGATAAATTCAAAATTCCCCACCTCTTAGCGGCTCTTATCGATAGCTGTGGCGCTTCCAACTTCGCAGTGACCAACTCTGACAGGCTTTTGTACATCGCTGTATTGGTCTGCAACGGGTTTAGAAAG
>JBAQFZ010000031.1:0-39702 GCA_049287525.1 Halobacteriota archaeon
GTATGAGCGGTTACGAATCTGGAATACAGGGAAGACATACTGAGTTCTACAATACCACTGCTTCCAGGAGTGAGAGGGATGAGCGATACAATGACAATAATAAGCTGTGACGTAATGGAATAGAGAATAAAGGGGCTCTGTTTGAATGCCATCAGCACTGCGGATGGTACAAGAAAATCTGACATCCATATTGCTGCTGTGAGCAGTATTACAGTCGTTATCTGATTGAAAGAGTTGTTAGCCAGCTCCAGCAAAGCATCACGGAACAATCTCAATTCCCTATCAATATAATTGCAGATTCTTTCTGCTTTTTCTTCTTTAAGGATTCTTTTTAGAATAGAATATAACTTCTTAACCAGTACAGCAGCTCTTTCGGGTTTCTTTATTCCCATGTATAGAAACGCAATAAATATCGCCAGGGATACGGAAAATACAAATCCGACTTCCAACCCAAATTTGGTTGAAAATCCCGATAAAGCCATAAAAAGGGACAATGCAGCGATATAAAAGATCGCATCAAGAAGCCTCTCAGCCAGAATAACGGCACTTGCTGAGCCAATACTAGCACCTTTATCTACGAGCATTTTGACCCTTAGAGGTTCTCCCCCAGCAGAGGAAGGAGTTATAGCCGCCAGAAACATGCTTGCAAGTGTTGTTTCGAGAGCATATCCAAATGAAATCTTTTGTTTGAGAAATGAGAAGAGCAGTTTGAGTCTCAATGCCCAGAAAAACCAAAAAAGAGAATGTAACATGAATGCAATTAAAAGCATCTCTGGTGCTGCCTCTGAGATTGCACTCCATGTTAAGTTCGTCTCAGTAAGCTTGAAAATGACTATTATTGATGCGACGCTGATCAATATTCCAGCAAATTTCTTCAATCTACTACCCTCTTCATTGATTCCCACTCAACGCTTCTTCCCCTTACAAAATTGAAAATGGCGGTGATTGCCGCGTACTGAAGCGCGAGGATGTATAAAACAAGTCCTGCGGAAACCGAGGGTGATAGTCTGGGTGATGCTTTTTTTGAATAAAATAGTATTATGAAAGGTGAAAATATAACGAGTGGAAGAAAGATAATTATATAGTATGACATAGCCAGCGCCATTACCCATGAAAGGATAAATTTTTTGTTATTACTGCGTTTAACATCATCCCAGTATCTCCAGAGCTGCAAGCCTCCGTAATACCATCGCTTTCTCTGGCTGAGTAAATCCCGCCAGCGAACAGGAGATTGTTCATACAGCGTTGTAGTAGTGACAAGAATTGCTGCATAGCCTTTATAATGCATTCTTGTTGCATAATCTGCATCTTCGGCGATTGCACCTTCATTTAGTTTATGCTTGTAAAGAAGGTCCGCTCTAAGGACACCAATCAATCCATTAAATTGTTTGAACGCGGATTTCTTGAGCAAAAAGTTCAGTACGTAGTATTCTGCCTGAATAGTTCTTGAAACAAAATTCACCGGGTTTGATATATAACGGCGAGATGAGGCTATGTATGCCCTGGTGTCGTTTTCAAGAGCAGTTAAACACTCTGTAACAAAATTCCGCTCTGGTCTGGAATCAACATCGAATAGTGCAACATAATCCGGCTTGAAATCGGTAAGATAGAGAAGAGCGTCGTTTATTGCTCCGCCCCTCTTCCCTCTCCTCTGCCGTGAAAAGACTTCTATACCCTCCTTTTTAAGTAAGGTAATTCTTTCATCCTTTTCTATCGTAACATCAATGACATACACAATTTTTGCAGTAAGGTTCTGATAGTCTAAAGACGTAATTTTTTTTGCGGAATGTAAAACCACCTGTGGGTCTTCTGATTCTGAGACCGGTATTATTACCGCAATTTTTTTCATTGCTGAATTATACGCTTATCCACCACACCATCGGGGATAATCCTCTCCACACCGGTGGTAAAACTCCTTATCTTCTCTATGAACTTCTTCTTCAGTTTACCCACTAAAGCATGCTCAAGTACGTCTTCTATCAGCACCACGGGTATTATCTTTATCTTATCACGGTAACGTTCTTCTATGAGTACATCATTGAGATTCGCCTGTGGTATCAATACCTCTTTAATGCCAACCTTCGCTGCCGCTTCTATCTTTTGCGTTATACCACCAACCGGTAGCACGTCCCCTCGCACGGACAGAGAACCTGTCATCGCCACACTCTGGTTCACCGGGATGTTCTCCAGAGAGGAAATAACCGCGGTGGCTACCGAAATGCTGGCTGAATCACCCTCCACGCCTTCATGCGTGCCCACGAATTGAATATGGATGTCTTTCTTGGATATATCCTTCCCGGTGTATTTCTTGAATACTGCGGATACGTTCTGTACGGCTTCCTGTGCTATCTCCTGCAATCTACCAGTTGCAATTACCTTACCCTCTTCCCGCGATTGCGCTGGCGTAACCTCTGCAATTATGGGCAGCATCACACCGGTATCTCCCACCACGGCGAGACCATTCACCCTCCCTACCTCGTATCCCTCGGTCTTGAACAATTTATAATCCTTCTTCATCTCCAGATATTCATCAGCAAGTTGCTGCTCCACCGATTTCGCCATCATCTTCGCCTTCAGCACGTGCTCATCAGTCACGTATTTAGCGTTCTCCGCACGAGCAATATCTCCTGCGACACGCACCAGCCCGCCCAGGTCCCGTAATATCAGTGTAAGATGCCCCTTCCTTCCTGCTCTTCTCCTCGCTTCCCTTATTATCTCACATATGCCACTCCTGTCGAAATGAGGTATCTTTTTGTCCTTCTTTACCTCCTGCGCGATAAATCTGACAAGCTCTCTCCTGTTCTCCACCGTGTCATCCATCGTATCTTTCATGTATATCTCGTATCCATTGCCCTTTATTCGCGAGCGGAGTGCCGGGTGCATGCCCCCCATCGCATCCAGATTACCCGCAGCTACCATGATGAAATCGCAGGGAACCGGGTCGGTCTTCACCATGGCACCAGAACTTCGCTCTGATTGCCCTGTTATTGGATATTCCTTCTCCTGCATCGCCGTGAGCAGGTTCTGCTGCGCTTCTATCCGCAGCGTGTTTATCTCGTCAATAAAGAGCACGCCTTTATGCGCCTTGTGAATAGCGCCCGCTTCCACTCTGTCGTGTGCCGAGGTCTCCAACCCACCGGATTGGTATGGGTCATGCCGGACATCGCCAAGCAAAGCACCGGAATGAGCACCTGTCGCATCCACGAATGAGGCGGTCTCACGTCCGTAATTGGAAACGAGCAATTTCGGGATCAGCGCTTCTTCCTTTGGCATCATCCACCGGAACGCGAGAAGCACCACAGCAGCAGCGATTATTGAATAGAAGATAACCTCGAATTTCTGCGTTTGTATCGCGTAAATAAAACCCATGCCCATAATGAGGAAGAAAGAGAACATAAGAAATGTATTTCGCATCTGAAAACGCTTTCGCACCTCCTGCTTCTGGACATCCACTATCTCTTTTCCTTTGCCTCGTGGCACCACCCTTATCTTCGGTGTGTTCTTGTCCTCGGCATTGGGATACACCAGGATGTCCTGTAACTCTTCCTTAGGCAGTAGTTCCGCCATGCTGCTTGCAAGCATTGACTTACCGGTGCCAGGCGTGCCGATCAGCATCACGTGTCTTCGCTGCTTAGAAGCCTTTTTTATCACTTCCACGCCGTGCTCCTGCCCCAGTACCTGGTCTATCTGCAACTTTGGTACTTCTACCTCTTCTGTTGTTTTTACGCTTATACTGGCCAGGAGGTCACTTTCTCCGTCCCATTCATCCTCTCTACCTGCCTTATCCTTTTCCTTTCTCGATTCTGCCATCCTCTACCTCTTAATCTTCCTATCAATAAATATAATAAGCTAACATCGCTATTTAAAGATAAACAAATTTCTATCTACAATAGTCGAAATGTAGCGCAATTTCACGTTTCGCGGATTCCGCGGAATCTGATGCGTGTATTACATTTCTTTGCACATCTATGCCATAGTCTGCTCGTATAGTCCCGGGTTCTGCGAGTTTTGGATCTGTAGCCCCTATCATTTCCCGCGCTACTCTGATTGCATGCTCGCCTTCGATTACCAATGGCACGGTCGGCGCGGAAGAGATATAAGCGACTACATCCTCAAAGAAGTCCTTACCCCTATGCGCTGCATATTGCTTCTCCGCTAATTCCCGGCTCATCTGCGTAAGTTTCAACGCTACTATTTTAAAGCCCCTTCGCTCGAATCGCGCTAATATCTCGCCTATATGTCCTTGCTCCACCCACTCGGGTTTTATCAGCAAGAAGGTTCGCTCTATTTTCGCCATTTACCAGGTCTTATGTCTTATATTACTCACGATTATAAAACCTGTGCGGGACTTAAAAAGACCAGTTACTTAGCCACTTTAAATCATCCTTATATCCAGACGTTACCGGGTAACCCGATATTACCGGATAGAAGAGGCAGAAAAGAACGACGGCTGCGATTATAATAAGAAAGCTAAAAATAACGAAGATTGCACGGCTTCTGCTTCTGCTTCTTCTTGTTGTAGCTCTCAAACGCAGCACATTTACACAATAAGAGAGTGCAAGTATCATGAACGGCACGCTGGGCATGAAATGGTAGATGAATAAAATCCTTGTGATGAGTGCAAAAGGTAACCACAGCAACAGGAAAGGAATGAGGATGGATAGTGCAACGCTATTATCTCCTCCCGTATTCTTTAATTTAGCCGCGACTAGTCGTGCCGCGATGAAAATCAAAACGGGAATGCTGCACCACCATACAACCGGATTGCCCATCAAAACAATAGTCGAAATGGTGCCGTTGAGGCTGTTAAAGTACATCCAGAGCGGGTTTAGCATTAGTGGCCAGGACCACCAGGCAGAAGAGAAAAGATGCGTTGCTTGAAGTCCTGCATGATATCCAAACATGTAAAATTGCAGCTTGATGACGTCCAGAAGGCCATGGCCATCCCCTGAGAACATATATGGGATATAAGTCGCGATGTAAATAGCGGCGGAAACGAACAGCCCTGCTAAAACGGTCAGCCAATCACTGAGAATCGGCTTTCTATCTCTTATATTACTAACCACGAATAGCGTCAAAATAGCTACCAGCCCAAAAATCGCAATCCACTTCACAGTGAAGCAAAGCCCGAAGAAGACGATGCTGAGAAAAAGAGAAGTGCTCCCTCCGTTATCATCATCATTCCGACGGGCTAAATAATCAAATGCGAAGTAGAAGATCAAAAGCGAAAAAAAAGCGATGTATATCTCGCCAGTCGCCAATCGTGCCAGGGCAAAGTGCATAAAGTCAACAGTCAGAAGAACTGCGGCGAATATACCAACTAATGCACTTTTAAAGATGCGTTTAGCCATAATAAATAATATAGGTATCATCAAAGCCGCGGCTAAAACGCCCGGAATACGCCAACCAAAGGGGTTCATGCCAAACATCCGAATGCCCGCAGCGATTATGAGCTTACCAAGCGGTGGATGCGTCCATTCATAGGGCTCCTCCAGTTTCAAATGCTCTTCCGCCGTGCGTACATAATACATCTCATCGAAGTAAGCGCCATCCTCCTGCGTGATTGGAAGTACCACGTCATCTTGCTCATCCACTAATCGCACCGGGTCTTCTTCGAGGTCGTCCGCGGCTTTTACACCCACTACCCTGACCTTATCATTCGCCGCGGATATTACCAGAATCTCGCCTATCTTACCGTCTGATACTGTTGCATTGAATACGAACCTGAGATACCGCACACTGGCATTCTGAACACTCGTGCTGTCCCAGTTGCAAAAGTGTACGTTATTTGCAGGGTTATTATCATAAGTGGTGAGGCTTCGCCAATCTGCCGGGTGTGGCTCCTTGCTGCCATACAGGTAAAACTCAGTCCGCTTCGCATCGCGCAGGAGTATATAGACCTTTTTTACTTGCTGGTCACTGCCCAGGTCAAAAACCACCGGGACTTTATCATTGCCCGGAGCCGCTTTTGATGGCTGCCAGCAGGACGAAGGCATCGTAACGGCTCCTAAGTTAAAGAGGGCAAGAAGCAAAAACGCGATTGTTAGTGTGGTTACCGCTGCGAATACCCAACATCTCTTCAGAGGCATCTTCTTTCAGGTCCGTTATGCGAGAGCAAAAAATATATATCTATATGATATATGATACCCACATTACAACCCACATACGTTAAAAGCGATGAATAAATGAAGGAAGGAAAGAATAAATAAATGGATATATGAGAGAGGCGATGAAAATAGCTTTTTACTACCGAAATGTGAACGGGGGGATAAAAACGCATGTGGACGCGCTGGAGCGTGAATTTGAGGGTTTTGGGCATGAAGTGAAGAAAATAAACCAGTTCTCTCTTGGGTCGCTCATGCTTGGTAATTCTTCGGGTGGCATCTCATATGGTTTTGATTTTGCGTTGCGTAAGATAAAAAAGGAAGTAGAAGGCTGTGACGTCCTGCATATACATCATGCTGCTACATCTTCAGAATTTCTACTGCCTCTATCCTCTATTTGCTCTAAGTGCAATGTCGTCAATACGTTTCATATCCCGGTGGGTAATGGACTGGAAGGTGAGTTAGCGAAGTCACTCATTATAACGCTTGTTAGCTTATACGCAGGACGTTCTAAGAAGTTTATATCGGTGAGTGCGGAAATAGCGGACGATATTCGCAGATATAGCTCCTGGTATGGAGATAATGGCAACGAGACCGAAACCGTGGTTATACCAAATGGTGTGGATATAAATCGTTTCTATCCGGTAAAAGAAGGCGAAGAAGGGACTGATAAGAAGAGAACCTGCATAGGTTATCTTGGGCGGTTATCGTCAGAAAAGAATCTAATAACTATGATAAAGGCGGTGAAGGAATTAACCAGCGAATCAAGGTTTGATAACGTATATTTAAAGATTGCGGGCACGGGACCGGTATATGACAGGCTAATAAGGGATGCAGACAATAGGATAACGATTTTAGGGTACGTGGCTGATGCGGCTTCTTTCTATCGGAGTCTGGATGTGTTCGTACTGCCTTCCAAGCTTGAGGCACAGCCGATAGCGTTGCTCGAAGCGATGGCATCCGGATTGCCTATAATTGCTACCGATGTGGGAGATAATAAATATTTCGTTCAGGGGAATGGTATTCTATGCGGCACCAGCAGGAATGCGATAAGAGCAGCGATCGAAGCGATGTTGAGCGAGGATATGGCAAAGATGGGTGCGAAGTCGAGGCAGATAATTGAGAAGGGCTATACCTGGGATAAGATTGCAGAGCGTACTTTGGACGTCTACAAACAGATAGGTGTTTAGCTAACCCCGCTAGATGTTATCTCACCGCTATTGGAGATCAAGAAAGCATAATATCCAAATAAAAATAATTATTGACACAGATTAACGCTCGTGGGCTCTGCCCACGTCCCAGCAAGCCCGGAAAGGGCTTAATTAACGCAGAAGAAATCAAATATGTGTAAATCTGTGTAAATCTGCGTCTTAAATAGGTAGAAGTTATACAGTATATACAAGGACATATTTATATTTGATCATACTCATACCTACGAGCATCTATTAAAATGTCAGTAGAAGAGCTAAAATCATGGATAAATGCGCATAAAGACGCGATATTTGCAAATGATGCGGTTGGAACCGGCTGTTTCAGCTATTTGCCGGGTGAAATCATCTGGGCAGTCACGAAACGGTGTAACCTGCGGTGCAAACACTGCTCGATTAGCGATGAGGACCCGGAGGAACTCAGTACAGAAGAGGGGTTCCGTCTCATTGAGGACGCAGCCAAATTAGGACCGGTCAAGTTCGGTTTCACGGGTGGTGAGCCGTTGCTGCGAGAGGACATCTATGACCTCATCGAATACGCCGCATCTTTCGAGATGCAGGTTGTAATGGCAACGAATGGCACGTTAATCACGAATGAAGTTGCAAAACGATTGAAAAAGGCAGGTCTTGAGCGTGCTGCCATGAGCATAGATGCGATTGGCAGTGCACATGATGCCTTTCGTGGTGTGAATGGCGCTTTTAAGAAGATGCTGCACGGGATGAAGGCATGTGAGAAGGAAGAGCTGGCTGTACAGTTCTTCACCACGGTTACAAGGGATAATTACAGTGAAATACCAAAAATAATCAAGTTCGCAGATGAATTAAAGCTATGGCGAATCTATCTCATCTATTTGATTGCTGTTGGACGTGGTAAGGCGATTTCGGAAGCTTGTCTGTCCACAGATGAGAACATGGCGTTCCTTGACTATACGGTGAATACGCAAAAGAAAGTGAATACGTGGCTTAAACCAATTTGCAATCCACAATACTGGGCTTATCTGAAGGATAAGGGACTTGTGGAGAGTGATGCGGGAATTACGTTTACCGGATGCACGGCGGGCATCACCCGCTTCCATATCTTCCCTGATGGTGATGTAACACCATGTGCATATCTGCCCGTGAAGGCAGGAAACATAAGAGACACGTCTTTTTTGGAGATTATCCATAACTCAGAGATGTTCAAGGCGTTGAGAGCGCGGGAATTGAAAGGGCAGTGTGCTACTTGCAAATATAAGAAGATATGCGGTGGGTGCAGGTCGAGAGCGTATGCCATTTCAGGCGATTATCTGGGTGAGGATCCGGTGTGCTCTCTCGGGATACGGCAGGGACCTGAGAAGGAGTCATAAAACTATGAGAACTGTCTAACGAGAAATAGTGCTTTCACTCGAAAATTAGGTAGTGTCTATTTATATAGTACTGTAATATTAATATAGTAATATGCGAAGATATCGCCTGCTTCCCCACTTCCCCTGCCTTCCCTCAGTTTCCCTTTAAGGTGTTGTGCAATATCTACTCGACACGAAATACAGCCTATTTAAGCATTGGTTAAACAGGGGCTAAAATCATGTGTTTTCGGCATATGCTTTTATATAGCCAAAATTTCCACCTGTATCATAGGAGGTAAAACAAAGAAAATGAACAGAAAAAGAAAAGAAAGAAAAGTGATAGTAGGGATAGCATTGGCGACGATAATGGCCGCTTCGATATTCGCGATGGCCGTGCCGGCTTCGATCGCTGGAACGAACGGGGGTTACCCACCTGACGAAACACCCGCCTCTTCAATCAGGATATACGGTGACGTTCAACCACATGGGAATGCTCCAGCGCGATATATCAATTATAAAGAAGCATTTGACCCGACAGTAATACCAAAGGATTCGATTACGTACAATCCAGCGATTATTGAAGAGAGCAGAGAAGCGGGGGAACAGTATTACGGTATAACAATAGGTGTGGGTAGCAGCAGTCAGAATGCCCGTGAGAAGATATTCGCACGATCATGGTACGAGCCCTGTGGCCAGTACAATGGACCGAGAAAGAATGAAACACACCCCACAATAAACATGGAATTCACTTACATGCTGCTGAACAGTTTGTATCTACCAATAACGGGCACAGCACCAAATACACAATTTTTAGTACCAACATGCGAGATTGATACACAAACAGGACTTGGTGCATGGTCAGGCGCAAAAGATACTAACCTGACCGCGGTTGCAAGTATTAGCGGACCTGCGGTAGCGCCGTCAGGTGAAACAGTGCGTGGCGAAATCAGCCTGGCGAAGAGATTAGCTCTGCTGGAAGGGGATAAAGTGCAGTTCTTCGACCACACAGTGGAACTAACAAATATCAAGGAAGACGGTGAGTTCGTTATAAAAGTCGCATATGCAGGAAATGCACAGGACGATTCAGAAAAAGGTTGGATTGGTCTGAATGATGGTGAGACGATATACTTTGACCGTCATAACAACGAGTACAACACTGCAAACCACAATGCGGCTACCGATCATATAAGAACCTGGTATGTGAGCCGGGACAAAGATACACTCATAGTCGGTAAGGAGCTATGGCAGGGCGATGTGTTCTACGTGGATGCGGTGAGATACGAGGTCACGGCAGTCGAAGTGGTTGATACAAACGGGGATACGAAGGTGGATGCCTTCAAGTACATTACGCTCAGGACGAAGCTGCCGAAGGGCGTTGGGTCTGTTCGTGATGAGAGCGTTGTATCTACACAGTTTATAGACTGTATCGAGCCAGCAGAGTTAATACCGATGCTTCCGCCGTTTAACATGAACCATGACATGGTTGACGACATAGACATACCGTTGTGGAGAAGTGCTGCCGAAGAAAGAGACTGGACAAGGCAGGATTATGCTGGTACCAGACTAGATACGGACGGTGACGGGAATTGGATAGCATACGATGTCAATGAGCGTGTAATTGATAACATAGACCCATTAGAGGTTACATACATCGAAGAGCAAGTAGAAGAGCGATATTCAACGAATTTACTGGAGAAGCTGCAAGAGGAGTGGAAAGGCAAAGTAGGAGAACGAAAGGAGTTGTTCCTCGTTGTTGATACTTCACAAAACATGGTTGACGATGGATTATTTGAGTTGCAGATAGACGGTTTGGTTTCGGCAATAGACGCAATTCCACAAGATGGCACTGTCTCAGTGTGTGTGATTCAGTTTTCGGACGATGCTAAGGTAGAAGTACCACTTACCACAATAACAGCAGACACGGTCAACGATATTGCAGCAAAGATGCGGGCGATTGAACCAATAGAGCGAAACACCAACATGAGTGCTGCCTTCTTCAAAGTAGCGACAGTCATAAACGAATCACCGGCTGCCTCAACACAAATAGTGGATATATCCAGTGATGGAGGGGTAACAGAAGGCGATACAATGGCAGGGAGACGAGCTGCAATAGATGCGGGACTTGATGTAATAAACGTTTTCGGAATAGGTAAATCTGAGGACGATATTACCGAGGCTAACGAGGAGTTTTTACAGAGTCTGGTATACGGTGACAATGGTTTCTACACATTTGCAAACGAATCGAGCGACATCGTGGATAAAACAGAGGAAAAGATAAGGCAAGAGGCACCAGGACTAATAACTGAGTCCTGGACGAAGTTCGATGTTCAGTCACTACCAGACCAGTACACAACGTTCGTGCTGCCGGAACTACCAGACTATTATACGATACCCATAGCTGGTAACTGGCCAGTTAAACTTGACGGAGACTACATCATCACGACTTCGTGGATTGCACCGCAAGCAAGAGGGGACTTGAACGACAACAAAAGAGGTACAATTCCGGGAGATCCCAATGAGCAGAGAGTCGCGTTCTCATACGACCCGAAGGACGGCGAGGACGGTAATGACATCTATGTGTACTATGATGAAGAGCTCAAGATGGCCACCATAAAGATATACGGCAATGACAGTGACAGCACGTTTGGAACGGTCAATAGTTGCAATATAGAGCAGTACGAAGACTGGCAAGCACCGTTCAATCCGACAGCGATAAGGAAGGATTCAATCACATTTGATGCTGCGATACTACAATATAGCTCAGAATATCCAATGAATGCACAGAACGAAAACGTAGACCTGAAGGAGTACTTAAGAGCATGGTATGTGCCCGAGTACGAGTTCTATGGCTGGCATAAGATGATCGGATTAGCACCCGCAATAGTGATCGAGGCGACATACATGCTTATTGATTCGCAGGACAAGAAACCATGGCATGCGGATGTGGACAGCTGGTTCCCATTCCCAATCGTATCAGATCCAACAACGGATCAGATAGGGCTTGACTCGTTTGAGAACCCCGGTGTCGAATCTGTAAGGAAAAACCTTGTGAGATTAGCGAACGTATCTTGCGACCCAGATGACATAAAGGAAATACTACCGAAAACAACGAACGGAACAATAAGGATAGAGAAGACGTACCTCATGGAGGAAGGCGATAAAGTGCAATTCATTGACCACCGGTTGAAGTTCACAGGGTATGGTATGTCGGATACCGATCCAAAGGTGACCTTATCGTACTGCGGTAATACAGAGGATGATGCGATAAATGTAAACGTCTATTTAACCTCTAATAACACGTTCTTCGATAGACACGATAGTTACCCTGGTAGTAATAAACCAACACATCCAGACGTGACCTGGTATGCCAGGTACGACGGGCGGTTGAAAAATACGGATAAGGCACTGATTACCGTGGGTAAGGAGTTACAGAGAGGAGACGTTTTCCACGTGGACGGAGTGCGATACGAAATACCAGCAATAGAAGTGCTTGACAACAACGGAAACACATCGGATGGTTGTGAGAAGTTCAAGTACATAACATTGAGAACACCACTTCCGAAGTATCTTGGCGATGGCGAATACACGATGGGTCAGCAATATCTGTCATGTGCAGACTCGCAATGGCTCACAAAGGTCAAAATATGCAATCCGCTACCGGTACTTCCACCGCTGAACATGGAACACAAACTCGTGGACGATACCGACGTGGTCCTGTGGCAGCCATTGAAAATGCTTGACAAGTGGCCTTACGGGGATGTAGATACCGGTAAGCCAGGTACAGAGTACTTCCCATGTGCAGAGCGCTACCTGACGATGCAGTATCCGCCATATGCCTGGTTGAGATACTTCCGTGCAGTGCCGATTGATACAGACGGTGATATGACAACAAGAATACCATCAGATTGGCAGCTCTGGGAAGGCTATGGCGGTCCGTTCTATCCGGGTGACGTAAGAGCAGCAGTGCCTGATGGCTGGCAGTGTTGTGAATGCGGAATACCGATGCCGCTGCCTGATAAATTCACGGTCTTTGACAGCGCACACTGGATTGCGAACGACGTGGACGAACGAATCATAGGGCCTGTGGATTCGTTGAAGTTCTGCTGGAAAGAAGAGAAATCCGAGCCGAGATATTCGACGAACTTGCTTGAGATACTGGACGAGAACGGTCGTAACGAAACATGGACAAAGTTCGATATACAGACGATACCAGATGAGTTCACCAGGTTCAAATTGTATGAGATACCATCGTTGAACCCCAAGGTTTACGTGGGTGGCGAATATCAGCTCACATTCGAGCCTGACATCAGGTTTAATCCGCAGAGCAAGGCACAGCCAGGCAGCTATCTGATCACGACTTCGTTCCTTGCACCGAATGCAAAAGGCGACCTGAACCGCGAGCACTCATATCCTTTGCCCGATAGGTTCGCATTCACGTACAATCCCAAGGATGGCACAGGCATCTACATGAACATGGAACCGGTGATACCAGCACCACCAAGTGGAAATAGTTTCACCTTGCAGCTCGATGTGGGACAGAACTACGTCTCGCTACCAGTAATGCCAGAGAAGAGAGATACGGAAGCTATCTTCGGTCGTGATGTAGAAGTATGGGCATATAAGGCATCAACAGGATGGTCCGCAGTAAGTGAAGTCAAGGCAGGCAAGGGATACTACGTCTACAACCCGTGGGCGCCGAAGACGATTACGGTATACGGAACTGGCGTGTCACTAACGTGGCAAGGTATTAAGGGCAGCGGAGACCTGGGCTGGAACCTGATAGGTCCGGGCAATGAGAGTATCGCCGTACCGCCAGATGCGCTGATTCTGAAATACCGGAGAGGCTTCCCGTACCCGTACGACTTCATGTCAATGATACCAGGACTACCAGGTGAGAAACTCGAGCCAGGACAAGCATACTGGACATACAAAATAGCATAGCATAGCGTAGCGTAAACAAAAGCAAAAAGTGTAGTAGGTGGATAAGGATAAAACCTTATCCCTCCTTTTTTTATTACTTTTTTATTGTTGTACATAAAGTATAACTTTCCTCTACCTAAGACGCAGATTTACACGGATTTACGCGGACTTATTTGTGTTTAACATTCTCGATTTTTATCGGCTGTATGTGTTAATCTACGTTAATCAGTGTCACTAATTTATATTCTTGTTGTAATAAGGATTTACAACACAATAACGAGTTAAATCTTTATAAGGTCTAAAAAAAGGGATAATAACAGGAGGTATTATAAGAGATGAGAATAAAGACATGGGCGATATTAGTAGTAGTTCTATTGGCACTTCCCACTCTGGTGTGGGCACAGGGAGGGGCAGATGAGAGGACAAGCGAGTGGGTGAGAGTCAGTGCAGATCCTGCGGTAATACCCGCTGATGGTAATACCACGTCAAAGATAGAAGTGATGGTTGTTTGGCCTAAAGAAACAGAAGATGCTGGAGAACCTATGGTGAATGAGTCTGTGAATGTGCAGACATCTCTTGGCTGGCTTAGAGAAGCGGGAAATGAGAGCAATACCGGCACGACTATCAGCTTAACCACCGATGAGAATGGCACGGCAACCGCACTGTTGGCGGGAAATAAAACAGTGCTGGCGGGAAATAAAACAGCAGAGATTAAGGTATGGATGTTGACGGATAGAGGCTGGAATGATACGGAAGTAAGGTTTCAGGAACCGGAAGCTGCTGCAGCCACAACAACACCGTCACCAGCGGTAAATGAAACGCCAACTGCGATACCAGGTCCGACGGGTGCAACACCAGCGATAAATGAAACGCCAACTGCGGCACCAGGCCCGATGGGTGCAACGCCAGCGGTAAATGAAACGCCAACTGCGGCGACACCAGGTCCGACTGAAACAATACCAACAACGCCAGGACCGACACCAACGGCGAAGCCGTCAGTCCCGGGATTTGGAGCTGTTTTCGCTATTGCGGGGCTATTCGCAGTCGCGTATTTAGTACGTCGCGAACGAAGGAGGGGCTGAAGCGATTAACTTTTTTTCCCCCTTTTTTTTCCCCTTTTTATGTTAGAATGATGGTTGCTGCGTGGTTGCACCTCAGTTTTGCAATGGGTTAGAGTTTACAATCGCCAAAGATAAAGGAGCAATTTTTAGAATGTTGGAGGCGGTCCCGCAAAAGACAAAAGAAAGATTGATGCGAAAAGTAATAAGAGACCCAATACACGGCTACATAGAAATAGACGAGCTTGCAATTGCTATATTGGACACCGTAGAGCTGCAGCGACTGCGCAGGATAAGACAGCTTGGGTTCTCGTATTTAGTTTATCCCGGTGCGAATCACACGCGGTTTGAGCATTCGCTTGGCACTTACCATCTGATGAACGCGCTGTTAGACAAGCTGGGCGTCTCCAGGGAAGAGGGGAGAGAACTGCGTGTCGCTTCTCTTATCCACGACGTCGGGCATGGTCCCTATTCACATGTGACAGAGCCGTTAATCCGGATGTTCACGGGAAGAAACCACGAAGATATTGAAGACATCTTGTTCGCACGTGATGCGGGGCGAGAAAAGAGCGATGTGGAAGCAACACATATCGCAGAAGTACTGGATGATTACCGGCTGGATAGGCATAAAATACAGGGCTACATAAAAGGCACAGGCAATGATACGGATACGGATACGGGTAGAGATGTCACCAAAATATTGAACGGCGAGATAGACGTGGACAAGATGGATTATTTAGTCCGCGATTCGTATTACACGGGTGTGGCATACGGTGTGCTTGATAATATGCGACTCATTCAAGGTCTGGATTTCTTCGCAGGCCGCCTTGTAATAACAGAGAAAGGGCTACTACCCGCGGAATATCTGCTATTTTCGCGCTTCATCATGTATCCCACGGTTTATAGACACCACACGAGCAGAATAGCGGGATTGATGTTTGCGAGGGCGATTGAGCATTACATCGAGTCAAAAGCCACATATCCGGAATTCGTACGTGCATTACGTAAAATGGACGATTCCGAGCTGAATGTTACGCTGAGAACTGCGGCTGGCTATCCGGAAGAGATGATGAGACGTATAAATGAGCGTAGATTGTTCAAACGCGCTGTATATACAGACGTAAATAAATTGGAGGCGGGCATATTAGCGGATCTAAATACGAAAAATTATATGAGTGATTTAGAGCGTGAAATAGGCATAAAAGCGGGTGTAGACGAGAGATATATTATATTAGACTTTCAGGGTGGCAATGAGTGCATACTAAAAGAGAGCGAGGCAAGAGTGGTTATTCGTGATGAAAGAACTACAAGAAGCCTGCGAGAAGTTTCTGAACTGGTATCCTTGCTCAGCCGGGTGTTCTGTGAAAGTTGTAAAATTGGCGTTTATACTCCCGGTAAATATAGAGATGCGGTGAAGAGAGCTGCGGAGGAGGTACTATGGCATTAAAATAAAAGAACTTCTAACACATCACTGATACAATCTATTCACTCCATTAATTACTGCATACACCGATGCGATTACAATGTCCTCACTCACACCACTCGCTGTTATCGTCTTATCACCCCTGCTCATCTTCACCACAACATTCACCAACGCATCAGTTCCACCGGTAATGGCATCCACATGGTACTCTTCGAGGCGCAAATCGTCCATTTCCATCCCGACCATCACCTTACGCAGCGCATTTATCGCCGCGTCCACCGGACCAACACCTACACCCGCTTCCACTACCTCCTCTCCATCTGTCTCTAATCGCAGTGACGCCGTTGGGTAGACGTTCTTTCCGGAGACCACAGATAAATCAACAAGTTTTATCTTCTCCACTCTTTCTATACGCAATACATCATCTACTATTGCTTGAAAATCGGCATCGGTAACTAATTTACCCTTATCGCCAAGCTCTTTTACCCTTGCCAGTATCTTCTTCGTCTGTTGCTCATCTGCCTGGATACCCATCTCTTCCAGTGCCAGTTTCACAGATGCCTTGCCTGTATGCTTACCAAGTGCGAACCGCCTCTTCCTGCCTATTGTTCCTGGATCAATCGGCTCATATAAGCTTGTGTCCGCCAGTGTACCATGAACGTGCATCCCGGACTCGTGTGTAAATACGTTATCGCCCATAAGCGGCTTGTTCGGTGCCACGGGCATCTTTGTTAAATTCCGTACTAACCGCGAAGTTTCATACATCTTCTCCTTTATTATCTTCGTCTTTACGTCATAAAGCAGTTCCAAAGCGGTTACTACCTCCTCTAAGGATGCATTACCCGCCCTTTCGCCCAGGCCATTCACCGTTACGTGCACCACCTGCGCTCCCGACATCACAGCCGCTATGGAATTCGCAGTTGCCAGCCCGAAGTCATTGTGGCAGTGTACGGAGATGGGCGTATCGAAGCAGCAAAGCGCCTGGAACACCTCCTTCGTGCGTTCTGGATACAGCACGCCTACGGTATCACAGAAGCTTAAACGGTCTATAACCGGAGCTAGATCAGCAATGAATGATTTTAAAAATGCCATGTCCGCCCGGGATGCGTCTTCCGCACTGATTTCTACTTTTAAGCCATGACTCTTTACATATTCTGCCATCTCTATTGTCATGCTCACCAATGTTCCCCGGTCTATCTTCAATTTCTTCTTTATGTGACCGTCAGAAACGGGAGCGACTAAATTAATCGTGTCTACATCGCATTTTAGCGCAGCGTCTATGTCTCCCTTTAACAGGCGTGCAAACGAACTTATCTCGGCTTTTAAACCTTCATTCGCTATGCCCTTTATTGCTCTTTGTTCGCCTTCCGATATGACCGCGGTTCCTGCTTCTATCATATCCACCCCTAAAGTATCAAGTTGTTTTGCTATTTGCAGCTTCTGATCCGGCGTTAGTGATACCCCGGGGGTTTGCTCGCCGTCTCTCAACGTCGTATCCAGGATTTTTACCGCTTTTACTTCTTGCATGGTTACCTTACCACTAATAACAGAGGAGAATATATATAAAATTAGTATTATTAATTAGATAGTTAAGATGTCCCAAGATAGTGAAGATAATATGGCGGAGGCAATGGTAGAAGAGACCGAAAAGATAAGAGCCCTGGAGGAGCAATGTCAAAGACTGAAGGCAGAGTTCACGAGGTACAAAGAGCGAATTAAAGATAATGAAGAAAGAACACGTAAAAAAGCCGAGGGCGAATTAGCCAGACACTTGCTCAGTGTTGTTGATACGCTTGACCGTGCGGTAAATAGCTATGGTGATGATACAGGTAAACAGTGTGAGGTGGTAGAGAAGATACTGGGTGGGACAAAGAACAATTTAAGTATGACCTATAATTTACTGGTGGACGTAGTAGGCATAACTCCCGTTACACCGTCACCGGGTGAGAGGTTCAATGACGAATTGCATACCGCTGTTGAAACCACGCAAAATAACTTACTCATGGATAAGACCATTGTGTCTCTGGTGAGAAAGGGGTATATGCTGAACGGCGACTTAATCAGACCTGCGGAAGTGGTTATTTCCAGGGCGGTTGAACCGGTGGAAGAAACAGCAAAGGCAGAAGCCGAAGCAAAGCCTGAGCGTAAAGGTATTTTATCGAAATTGTTGAGTGGTCTTGAGTCAAGAGTGTTTAAACGCGGGTACGAAGAGCTGGAAGAGCGATACCGGAGGTTAGAAGAGCGGAATAAGGAATTGAACAGGAATGAGGGACTACTCAGGGTAACAATAGCAGAACTTAATACGAGAGAGGAAGATTTAACAAATCGTGTAGAAGAATGGAGACAGAGAAAAGAGGCGGAAGAAACAAAGGTTCAGACATTGGAGCAGAGCAGAGAAACGTTAGAGGTCGCGTATGAAGACACAAAAAGGCAATTAAGCATTCTTCGTGCGGATTTGGATGCGATGGAAGTGAAAAAAGATAAAACTCTTATCGAGAGCATTGCTTTGAAGCGGTATAACGAAGAGCGATTAGCAGAGAAAGAAAAGCTATTAACAGAGATAGAAGAATACGAGAGGAGAAAGGACGCGTTAAATTCGGAGTTAATGGAGGTAGAAAGAAGGAAAGAGGCGAGTCACAACGAGTTAGCTAAGTTGCTGGAAGAACTGGGAAGCGCAAAAGAGACGTTGAATACCGTGCTAAAGGAAAGTGAAGATGTAGAATCGAAGAGTAAAGAAGAGCCGTTTATCAATTATGAAATGCTTTAATAGTATTGTGATCATAGGGGAGGAGAAGAGATGCAAAGAGGAGTAATTGGGATTGATTTTGGGACTACCAATTCAGGAGCGGCATTTATCGAATTCGATGCGCCAGTAATTATAGAGAACAGTAAGGATGAACGTGTAACGCCTTCTGTTGTGTATTTCAGTGAGGACGGAAACGTAGTAGTGGGGAGCGCAGCAAAGCGGAACATAATTGCCAATTCTGAACGCACCGTGAAGTCAATCAAGCGGTATATGGGCACAGATCACCGGGTAGAGATTGGAGGCGAGTCTTATCCCCCTGAGTACATAGGAGCGCATATAATAAAACAACTCGTCCAGGATGCCGAGAAGAGAATAGGGCTTTCATTCACCGATGCGGTAATTACGGTGCCCGCGTATTTCATGGACCCTCAGCGACAGGCAGTAAAGGATGCGGGTGAGATAGCAGGGTTGAATGTACGGGCTATTTTAAACGAGCCAACTGCGGCGGCACTGGCGTTTGGATTTGGAGCAGATGAGGAACGGCGAGTACTCGTGTATGATTTCGGCGGTGGCACGTTTGACATTTCTGTACTCACCATGGGACACGGGTTCTTTGATGTGGATGCAACGAGTGGCGATAATCATTTAGGCGGGGACGACATAGATGCACGACTTGAGGAGTTCGTACTGACAAAAATAGAAGAGAAGCAGAAAATAGACTTGCTAAAGAAGCGAAAAAAGAATCTGGCATTGCTTCAGTCGTTGAGGGAAGAAGTAGAGCGTGTGAAGATAGAACTATCGAGCAAAGAACGTGCAACCATAACTCTGCCGTACATTGGCACTAAACAGGGAGCGCCGGTTGCATTTAGTTATGAGCTATCAAGGCAGGAATTTAACGACTTAATCGTGGATTTTATAGAAAGAACGAGAACTCCAATGGAGCAGGCTCTGGGCGATGCCGCTCTTTCTCCGGAGGACGTAGATGATATAATCTTAGTAGGTGGCACCACGTACATTCCGGCGGTGCAGGAGTTTGTACGTGAGTTCTTTGGTAAAGAGCCAGAGCGAGAAGTGAACCCGATAGAAGTAGTTGCACTGGGAGCCGCGGTTGCCACGATGAAAGAGGATGTAAAGGAAGATTCGGGCAAAATAAGAAGACCGGTGGAAATAAGTGACGTAATTTCACGCTCACTTGGTGTTTTGACTGCTGATGGGACTGTTGAAAAGATTATCACGAGGAACACGAAGATACCAATCAAGAAGACAAAGAGGTTTACCAATCCGATCGACTATATGGAGGAAGGAGACATCCCGGTTTATCAAGGCGAAAGCGTGTTTCCGGAAGAAGTGGGCTTCCTGGGTAATTTCTGGTTCTCGGTAGAGCCGAAACCAAGGAATGAGTCAAATGTAGACATCTCATTCGAGATAGGCGAAGAATTCGGGATATTAGAGGTAACAGCCAGGGACTACGACACAGGCAATGCGCGAACAGTGAGAATGGAGGCAAGAGGCAGGCTATCGAAGGAAGAGAAGAACAGATGGATGGATAAGATGCTGAATATGCACGCAATAAAGGTGATGGTAGTGAATGTAGAGACAGAAGATAATCTCAGTTATTATCTCAACCCAAGCATGTCTATTCGTGATTTGAAACGTGAACTCCGTAAAAAGGGTATTTTAGCTCAGCGTATGGGTATTTTCTACAATGATAACGAGCTGGAGGAGAAGCAACTGATAAAAGAGATAGGTATTAAGGACGATTCCGAACTGGAATTAAGACTAAAGGAATAATATAGACTAAATGACCGAGGAGAAGAGAAAATTTGACGAATGGATGGAGCATTTCACGTGTAACGACCCCGACTGGAAAGTACCAGCAAGGTACATGGACCCTTCACGGCTGGAGCGGTTCTTTAACAAATTCGATAAGTTTGAAGCGCAATACCCGAAATGGACTGACGACCTGTATTCCGGACTGCCAACCTATTACTGCATGCTTTGTGTCGGGAAAAAGACTACCGCCGAGGAACTGAAGAGAGCGTATGAACTGAAGAAGCGGCATTCTTTTTATCCACCGGAAATGATTGAGCGAGCCTACGATGCCTTGAATACAGAGAAGAAGCGTGCTACATACGATAAGGTTTTAAGTCTTTTCTTGAAGATTTCGCAGAGTTTGACACCGCGAGAGAAGCGAGAGCTGATTGAACTTCACGATAAAGGGTTAGAATTGGAGAAGAAGGACGCGACATGGGAGTATATCAAAGAGAACAGAGGTGCATGGCTTGCACTTCTTTATCGCGGTGCTCCTACGTTTTATGAAGTATTGGGTGTAGATACTGATGTGGATATGGAAGAATTGGCAATGGAAAGTAAAAGCGATAGCAGGTTGAAGGAAGAGGTTCAAAAGATAATGAAGAACCCACAGTTGAGGTTTGAGTATGATTTTATGCTCGATTTTATGGATGAGATGTTAGATGACGATGATTGGGCGGCGATAGAGGAACAAAGAGCGTTATGGAGGGGTACAGACGAGTTGTATTTGATATTACTTGAACGATATGACGATTTGAAGCGGTACGGAAAGATTAAACATGAGCATGGGGATTGGGAGAACTATACGGGTGAGAAGACGTTTTATGATGTGTTAAATATAGAGGTCGCGGCGATTCCTGATGATAAACGAGAAGCTGAGAGCTTTATTAGAAGTGCATATAAAGCACTGGAAAGAACCCCGGAGGTTAATCTTGCGTATAGCATTTTGAAGAATGTTAGGTTGAGGGCGGATTATGAGTGGCTGTTAAAAAACGAAGGAGGGTTGCGCCGTCAATTGCACGAGCTGGGGATTGACGATGGGGAGGAGATAGCCCTAGAGGTTCAGTAACGTAAAAAGAAGTATACTGAACGCCAGCCTCATTCAATCCAGCGATATAGTGGCTTTTTCCTTTTCCCCTTCCCTCTTATTCAGCTTCACACTGAGCACACCATTCTTATAAGTTGCCGTTGCTGTTTTCGTCTGCACCGGTATCTCGAAAGGAATCTCTTTATAGAACTTAATCTCGTTCTCCGTCTTTATCTCCAGCGAATCTTCAGTGGCATGCAATTTTATATCCTTCTTTTCAACTCCCGGCAATTCAGCCACAACTTCGTAATAATCCTTATGCTCGATGACATCCATCAAAGGCTCGCGTTCACCACCAGGAACAGGCTCTATTCTCCTGTACGAAGGTCTTATATTACCGAACTCTTTTATCTCCGGCTCCTTACCCGCCTCCTTTGTATACGTGAACCCGTAGATGAAGGGCCCATATCGCTTTACTCTTCCTTCCGGCTTATCTTCTTCCTTTATAAAATCCTTGAACTCCACGGGCATGCCCTCTTCTAACCCCTTCATCATATCCTCAAACGGTGCACGTAACCAGTCTTCTATATCTTCCGGTGCGCTCCTACGCATTCTCGCGGGGTCCTCTTTGTATGGCACACCCTTCATCTCCTCTACCATCTGCTCCATATACTTTTCCATCAAATCAAATATAGATGGTCTTTTTCTCCTTTCCATATAATATCTCTTCTCAGTCGAAGCATAAAAAGTTTATAGAGCGTCCCTTGATTACCCTTCACAATCTGCCTTCACTACTTTTAAGGCTGATTCACCTTTCAGGTGTGTTATGACCTCCATTAAATCGTCCATCTGTTGTGTGCTACCTTCTGCACAGAGCACGACTGAGCCTTCTCCACCATCTACACCACCTGCACCTATGGGGAACGCATTACGCGCGCCCAATAATTTCAACGCTTCTACTTCGGTGACTACCTTACCATGCACCGCGATCAAGCCAACTGTTCTACCCAGTGATTTGTAAAACCGCTCTTTTCCTACCTGTCTCGCCGCATCTCTAATGGAGTAGGGGATGGTCTTCTCAATCCCCACGGGAATGATGAAATTCACACCTCTTGCCATGATAGTACCCAATGCAGCACCTATCGTGCCACCTGCAGGATGTGCCAGGAGTATCCCTGCGGTTCCGCTCGCATCAAGCGCATTTGCGCCTTTTATGAAGACGTCTTCCGCGGTTAGTTCCTCTACTGCTTTTTCTATGTCCATGTCACATGGCTTTCCATCCCTTATTATCACCTCTTTTTCTCGCTCCTCTTTTGGCACAATGCAGGTACCTCTGTCGGTTATGACACCTGCTGCATATCTCTGCTTATCTATCGTTCTGGCTTCCGTATCGGGCAGCGCATCCAGAATCTCCTCGGCAACATAAGCGTTTGTAGTACCCAGCCCTATTATGATCGTCCCTCGTTTCAATGCTCGCCGCACCTCTTCCAAATTCATTACACCCTTTGCAATCAACCGCTTCGATTCCGAAGGTGTAAGCGTCATCAACACTTTTTGCTCTTCTGCTTTCATCTACCTCACCACTTGCAGTAACAGTAATGTGTAGTGTACGATTTAGTATTTATTTTATCTTATTTCTTCTCCCATTTATACAGGTCCAGCACCTGAGAAAGCGTCTTACCTCGCTTTATCTCCTCTCTTATTCGCTCCTCGTTCTTCCATACTTCCTTCGCTCTCCTTGCTAGCTCATACGCGCGCTCCTTCGGAACGACCACCACGCCATTGTCATCGCCTATTATCCAATCTCCAGGTTTCACGACTGCACCACCGCACTTTATCTCGGTATTCAGTTCCCCAAAGCCTTTTGGCTCCCCTGCGTTCGGCATGATGTATTTAGCGAAGACCGGGAATCTTAATCGTCTTATCTCTGACACGTCCCGTACCGCGCCGTCAATAACAACGCCCGCAATTCCTTTCTGTTTACAGCTCCAGGAGGCAAGCTCGCCCCAGGGTGCTACATCCTTCGAGCCTGCGTAAACCACGATTACGTCACCTTCTTTTGCCACGTCCGTTGCTTCTACGGGCTTTGCCCAATCGCCCTCAAACGTCTGCACGGTTACCGCTTTGCCCACGAGCTTGATGCCCTCAAACAGTGGCTTTAGTCCGTGCAGCACGCCTTTGCGGTGCATAGCATCCGATATGTTCGGTGTGGACACTTGCATAAACAACTCGAAAATATCTGCATCAAGTGTTCCTCTTTTTCTCCCCGCACCCTTCTCTATCCCCCAATCCATACCTTCTCTTATCTTCCTGGTGGATTCTTTCACATGTGCAGACCTCGTGATGTTTCCACCCACAATGATAATATCCGCACCAGAACTCACAGCGTCAGCTGCTGATGCTGCATCCACACCGCCTGCAACTGCTAATGGTATGCTAACCGCAGCCGCGACTTGCTCTAAGAGCGTGAGTGCATCCATACCCCGCATCTGCTGGTCTATTCCCACATGTACACACACGTAATCGGCACCCAGGTCCTGCATCTCCTTCGCCCTTGCCACCGGGTCTTCGGTATTTATTATGTCCACCATGAGTGCAACACCGTATTTATGTGCCGATTCTATCGCCTCTTCAATAGTAGCGTTATCCGCAACGGCGAGTATGGAAACCACGGAAGCCCCGGATTTCGACGCCATTTCTACCTCTATCGCACCTGTGTCCATCGTTTTCATATCTGCTACTATCGTCACAGCATGAAATGTATTGCGTAAAGTTCTTATCGCGTGCATGCCTTCACTTTTTATCAGTGGCGTGCCCGCTTCTAACCAGTCCGCACCGCCTTCTAACGATTCATGACCTATTTCTATCGCTCTGTCCAGTTCGAGCATATCGAGTGCCACTTGCAGTATCTTACCTTTACCTGCCGTTCTTTTATTCTTCTCCGTCATTGGCAATTCCGTATCGTGTTATGAACTCAGTTCACTATACTTTGGTCTACACGAAGTAATAAATCCATTAGAGAGTCCCATATTCAGGGAGAAAAAGAGGGGGGGGGGAGACGAAACCAATAGCCCGCAAGTGCGTCATCGCAAGACCCGAAAACCTGATTGCATCAACAAGATTATAGATTGTTTGTACAGATCTTCTTCAATAAATCCCGCGGATTCTCTTCCATCACCTTCTTCACTTCCACATGGTCTAGTCCCGCACCCGCAAGGATTCGCTGTGCGAACTCTTCCGTGAGAAAATCTTCCGGGGCATGCAAATCAGAATTGAGCAACAATTTCGCGCCCACCTCTTTACTGATACTCGCTACATGACCATTCGCGAGGCAATGCCCATGCCTTGATGAAATCTCTAGATAAACATCATTCTCCCTCGCGAGTTCCGCGTCTTCAGTACTGATAATGCCTGGATGTGCGAGTATATCCACCTGAGGATTACGCACCGCTGCTTTATTCGTGCCGGGTTCCACCGGCTCCACCAGTGTCTCACCATGCACCACCACCAGTTCCGCACCCAGTTCTTTTGCCCTCTTTACCGCTTTCTCTAGCTTAGCCGCGGGTACATGCGTTATTTCTACCCCTATTAATGCTACTATACCATTATATGTCGCTTCACCTAACTTTTTCAAGCCGGTAAGCACGTACTCCATGTTCGTGAAATCTACATGGTCCGTTATTGCAACCGCTTCATATCCATTAAATACCGCCCTTCTTACCAATTCAGCGGGTATCAGCTCGCCGTCACTGAATATAGAATGCGTATGAAACTCGAACATTTTCACTACTCTTTCTGCCTTCCGCTCTTAGACTTATCCCGCAGCTCTTTTATCCCCTCTGCTATCCCTTTTACAATCGCACCTTTACTCCCTACCTTATTCACCCGTACTCTTCCGCTCTTATCCCAATGCGTCTTTGGATACGCTTTCCCGCGCTCCACTTCAGGCTCAAGATTGAGTTTTATCGCGATTTTCTCTATCTCCTCTACCCGTGGTGATTTTACCGCAGTTCTTCTCGGTACGATCCGACCTTCGCTCTTTGTCCTTCCCGCGGTTAAATACGCAGACCATATAACCATTTTTTTCATGTTGATTATAATTAATTACCATCCACAAAGAATCATATTATCGTTACGTCCTTATCCGCTCCACAGCCCGTACCCGCTCTGGTTACAGATAGGGCTGCCGCACACATATCGCAGTACATGGCGTTACTGTTAAATTAGCTGCCACTGATGGAACGACAGCAAATGTAAGCAAAAGAAAAATAAAAAATAAAAATTACTCCTACCGCAGCCCCTCTACCCTCAGGTCCCTCCTCTCCCTATTCCCTCTTCGCACCATATTTGACCGACATCACTGGTATGAAGTGCATCATAAAAGCACGCACACTTCAACAGCGACAATCGTCAAAAATGCGAATAAGAGCGGGTAAATTACCGCGGATGTCTCTTTCCCAAGAAGCACCGCCTTCTTATTTCCGCTTGCACTCAGCAACTCTTTCGCTATAAGATATGCGATTAAAACAATCACACCAATAGCACCAAACAGTGCCGCCTGGCCCAACGTTACAACCGTTGTGGTGGTTGTAGTAGTTACTATACTCAACATCGGTTTGTTCCTCCTTTCTTCTTATACTGTATTCTTTTATCGGATGATAACATCTGTTATGAGGAGGTATATCTATAATGGTATATATAAGCTTTTCGGTACCTATATAAACCTTTCGGGTACCATTAATAACAAGGAGACCTCGTGTCCAGATGAGAACGTATAGAAAAGCGACTAAAAGCGGTGTAACGAAGCGGTTAGGCAGTGTAAAAGCACACCTTCCAAAAAGGCGCTATTCAGACGGTTTTATAAAGCATATAGACCGCTATCCAGGCGAACTCATCGGCGAAATCCGGGTTATTGGGTCGCGGTTGTATGAGCACCCGGGGAGAAGCGATATACTAAAGAGCAATCTAAAGATGATCTGCGTTGCTTACCTGTTATTGATTACCAGCGCCGAATTATTAACGACTTACGATGCAAAATTGGGGATTGCATTACATATAACCATCCTGTTCGGGCTGCTTCTGTACGCAGCCATAGAATATGATAAGAGTAAAGTTCGCTCTCACTTTCTTATATCGCTCATTATCGCGCCTATTATACGTATACTGAGCTTATCTATGCCGGTTATTTATTTCGGCTGGTTTTTCTGGTTCTTACTTATATCCATCCCCATCTTCATCTCGGTGTTCACTTGCATGTGGCTGTTAGGTATCCATCCTAAAGATATTGGACTTGCTATGCCATGCCGACGTGACGTACCCGTTGAAGTAGGCGTGATACTCATTGCCGTACCTTTCGGTATAATGGAATATCTAATTCTAAAGCCCAGCCCCTTGAACCTGAGTTTAGAACTACCTAATTTCATCGCTCTAACGCTAATTATGCTTATATGTACTGGCTTTTTGGAGGAGATATCATTCCGGGGATTGATTCAGTTTACTACACAGCAAGTGATGAGTAAATGGGGGGGTATTCTTTTTGTATCAACTGTTTTCGGGGTGCTTCACGTGGGCAATCTCACCTTTCTGGATTGTCTGCTTGCCTTCTCCGCCGGCTTTTTGTTCTCTGTCGTGCGTGAGAAGACCGGTTCAATATACGGAATAAGCATTTCGCACGGTATTATCAACATAATACTATTTCTTCTTGCGCCGTTCTATTTTTAATCCCCGCCGGTGGTATACGTACGTCCTTCGCCACCTCCCTGGTGGATGATAGAAGATAATAGCAAGAGGGACGATAAATAGCAATATGATTGTTACTGTGCCGGCACCCGGGGCAGAAGCGAGGATGATGGAAAAAAGAGCAGACTCTTTCTTTTGTGGTTCAAACATGCAGGGTATGGTCTCCGCCATGAACGCCTTACATATCTTCAGGGTCGCATTATACGAGCCATCAAGCGGTGCAATGGCAGAGATACGGACCATCGTAATCGTACTTGATACTGGTTTCTCCTTCACGTAGTAATAGAGAACCACCCTTCGCTCTGTTACCGTGCTATCAGGTGATTCCTTCACGACCACAAGCTTCTTGACTGAAATCGTTCTGTTCGCAGATATAAGTGTTTTATTCAATGGTCTGGAGTACAGCTGCTCTTCTATCCAGTTTACGTCCTGTACGGATATCTCATCTCTGCCCTCTTCTACTATGGTATAGCCTAACGCGGGATAACATACCACAGGCGGGTGGAAACTTGAAGGCGTATTGGATTGCATGATGAGGAAGAACACCGGCTGGTAAAAGTCAGGATTTGAATAAGCACGCATCAGTAGCACGTCAGCACCCAGCATTTTGGCAAGCCCTGCGGTATCGTAATCTGTCCCCCACCAGTTGCCTATCTGCTTCGGGAATGCACGCATGTGCTCATTACTCCCGAAATCTATCTTTGCTCGCACCAGGAGTTCATCCGAAGATGCACGAGAGAGTTCGGTGCCTATGGTCGTGAACGATTTAGCAAAGATCATGGACGGTGTGGAAAAGAGCAGGATAATCACGATGGTAAGTAAAAGAACTCCAATAATACCGTGATATTCCTCGAAGAAGCTTCTCATATTACGCCCTCGCTTTCACCCTACATCCTATCACAATACTGATAAATATTAAGGATATAAAAGCGATGAAGAAGAGCAGCGGGCTGAAGAAGGTATGGAAGAATCCTCTCGCCGTGTCAGCCCCATAGGTCTCGGCGATCAATAGCAGGGATACGATTCTGAGGATGTTAGCGCAGATGGCTATCGGGACCGATACAATGAGGAGCGCGGCTTTTTTGTAGTGCTGGCATTTGAGGATATAGATAAAAATAGTAGCCAGAGCCAGTAACGCGATTAGCGAATTCATGCCGCTGCAAGGTGCACCGACGACGAACGAAACATCCCGAAGATGTATCTCAGCGCCCATCCTTTCTACGGCAATCCCCAGCAGCGCGATGATTGATGCAGCATAACTGGCTGAGAGCGATTGCAGGTGATATGCGAGTTTACTTAGCCATTCGAGTGGCAAGGGAATAGCAAAGATTAGGTATGCTATGGGGAACAGAAGAGTACGCATCATGCGTTTGCCATAGAGATACAGGATTAACCCACTTGCGGTAAATAAGAAAGAGAGCGCGGTTAAGAACGGAAAGAGATAGATATACCCGATAGCGAAAAGTACGAGTCCGAAAGCGAATATGTAGAAGCCGGACTGCTCTGGCGCTATCTCGTATCTGTTAATATAGCTACGGACCTTTAGCGATGTAATAACGCCTGATATAATCACTACCAGGAATCCGTGTGAATAGTAAGGGTTAGTGAGCCATTGATTCACAAGCCACCACAGCAGGGTCGGCAGGTATAATAGTGACAATAACAATACAAAGACAATCGCGATCCTCTTCTTCATGACTTACTGATTCTCTTTACTTTACCTCTTCGCAATCTCCACTGTCATCAGTCCCGTTATTACAGCACTGCGGGCAATAATTCAGTATCTATGCAGTTTTACTTTATAACTTTATATAAAGTTATGGTTGGAAATATCTTTCACGCGGACCCTGCCAAATAAATACATTAGTAGATTATTATCTATGAAGAAAGACGATTATTATGAATGACCGGATATATGTACTGTACCACGGGTCGTTTGGCGAACTGGTAATGGAGCATCTGGTTACGGGTGGATTTGCAGCTAGGATTGTGGGTTTATACGACCTGAAAGTCGCGTCAGTATTGCTTGACGAGCCAGAGAAGGACCTGCCGGACGACATACCGCTGCCCGAGTGTGACCTTCTATTAGTGCTGGGGATACTGCCCAAGGCGGGTGACCTCGTGCCTATTATTGTGGAAAGGACAGGCGCAAAAGCGGTCCTATGGCCCATTGAGGACCCAAACCTGATACCAGAGGGTAAATATTCAATCGAAAAAGAACTCAAAGAGAAGGGCATACACGTGGAATTCCCTGAACCGCTTTGTGTACTGGACAGAAGTGATAATGAAGTGGTCAACTCCTTAGTCATTACTTTTGGTAAGCCCAAATTTGAACTGAAAGTCAATGCGAAGAACAAGGTTATCGAAGCTGTAAAGGTAATTAGAGATACGCCCTGTGGTTCCGCGTCAAAAATCGCGCTGAAGCTTGTGGGGATGTCTTATGCGGACATGACTGCATTCGAAGAGCGAGTGGGGCAGATGCACGATAACGAATGCGTCGCGTACATGGGCCCGGATAGACCAATCATGCAGCAAGCAGGTATAATACTCACCGAGGCATTAAAGGACGCGTTGGACTAAACAAACCCTTTTTCGGATTAGCTAGCTAGCTAGCGAACGAACCACGCGATGTGCGTTCAATACACCGTGATGCTTGAAGAACGATTTGTTACAGATAATTCTGGAAGTAGAGCTCGCCAACGAACTTCTCCATGAAGTCCTCGACTTCTTCTAATTTTATATGTTCGATTCGCATTGCCACGGATTCCGCCTCTTCCCTCTTTGTCCTCGATACCAAAGCCTCCCTTGCACCTTCTAACGCGGCATTTCCCACTTTCTTTATTTTAGCCCGCGCTATTGCTGGCAGAAGACCTATACGTATTGCATTCTCCGTATTCGTAAAGTTAACGAACCCGCCAGCCAGGAATAGGTGGTCTATCTCCTCAGTCGCAATCCCGTATCGCTCCTGTAATACCTTTATACCCACAGAGATGGCGGTTTTAGCCAGATTTAGCTGGTCTATGTCACGTTCCGATAGACTAATGCCATCTGCTATTCTAAATTCTTTATCACCGTCGCGGAATTTGCCTCTACCATCTATTAGCTTCTTATCCAGAAGCTCAGCCAGAGCGTCTACCAATCCCGACCCGCAAACACCAATCGGTTTGGCAACATCGCCAATCGTTCTGTACATCACCGTTCCGTTCTCTATCTTCACTTCTTTTATCGCACCATTTACACCACCAACTCCACAAGTTATACTGGCGCCCTCAAATGCGGGACCCGCAGCCGCTGACGTTGCTATCATTCTGTCTTTGTTTCCGAGTACCATCTCCGTATTGGTGCCGACATCTATTGCCATACCAATCTCATCGCTTTTGTACAGCTCAGTCGCCAGCACGACAGCTAAGGCGTCTGCACCGACAAAACTACCTATTAATGGAAGCCCGTAAATCCAGGCATGGCGATTCGCCGTAATTCCAAGCTCTGTTGCCGTTTTTTCTACCGGTTTTGTGCTCTGCGGTTCGTAAGGGCTTTTCCCCAGCGACTCAACGGAAATGCCAAAGAACAGGTCCCGCATTACCGGATTACCGACTACTACTAGATTATATACATTTCGGGGCTCAGTAAGAGCAGCAATCATCGTGCTCACTACATTTCTTATTTCGCGCTGGAGTGTCGCCTCTTCTTTACGAGCAAATTCTATCCGCGAGATTACATTATTACCGTATTTTGTCTGTGGATTCTCTCTCGAACTCACCGAAAGCACTGCTCCTGTTTCAAGGTCAGTTAGATACATGGCAAGCGTGGTGGTACCTATGTCAAGAGCGATTCCGTATATCGCACCCGCGTACTCGCCCACGTCTATTGATACCTGTCCGCCCTCCCGGCGTACAAAAGGCAGAAGCGGGATGTCCTTATATTCTCCGGATTCTAACACAAAGTAGCTTCTTTCTGGCACTCGCACGTAAATAGGGTAGTCCGTACTCAAAATCCGTGCCTGACATGCGAGTCGCTGCGTATCTCCCCGCGCAAACTTAATCTCCGATTCGGTCTTCTCCGAGAGAGCTCGGGGTGCACACTCGACCTCGACCAGGCAGTGACCACATTTACCCTCACCACCACAGGATGCGTTTATCTCTATCCCCTGCTCCTGTAAATAAGATAGAATGCTCTTACCCGGAACGAGTTCGGCTTCTTTACCCAGATCTTTGAAGATAATCTTCATAACTATGCGATTGTTTATTTATTTGTACGTACAAAAGGAAAAGACGTATTTATTAAATCTTTGATTATCTTATCCTGATTATATGGAGATAGTGGACGCGTTGCTTGACGTGAAAAAGAAGAAAATCGAATCGTTTTGCGATGATAGGCTGAACAATGGCACAAATGTGTACGAAATAATAGACGAGTTGACCCGCGGTCTAAGAGAAATTGGGAAAGGCTACAAAGAGATATTTTTTGATGCAGAACTGATGGTCGCCGGCTGGAATGCGAAAAAAGCATTGGATATGCTTAAGCCGCTGTTACAGGACGAGGAGGGGCGAGATAGGATAGGCAAAATCGTTATGGGCACGGTCAAGGGTGACGTCCACGACATAGGTAAAGAGATAGTTACGATAATGCTATCTTCTGAGGGTTTTGAAATCATAGACCTTGGTACTGACGTAAGCAAGGAGCAGTTTGCCGATGCCGTGCGTGAAACCGGAGCAGATATTCTCGCAATGTCGGCATTACTCACGACCACACGTGAATATATGGCAGAGGTAATAAAGTATATTGAGAAAGAGGGACCCGCGGTAAAGATAATGGTCGGCGGTGGCGCGGTCACGTTGGAATATGCAAAGGCAATCGGTGCGGACTGCTATGGCAGGGATGCTATTGATGCGGTAAGGAAGGCGAAGGAGCTTATATCAAAATAGATATGATGCAGAAGGCAAACGGTTCTTACTGATTGATGACACAGGGTATGACATGAACCATAATAATGAACAAGTTCATTCGTGATATAATATTTTAAATATTAATTCTATTCTATGCTATGCTGTGATGTGAGTGAGTGAGAGATGGCAAAGAAGCGAAGGCGAGGAAAAGGGAAGATAACCAAATCCGCGGGTAGGTTCGGAGCTCGTTACGGGCGGAAGATAAGAAAAGCCGTTGCGACCATAGAAGCGCAGACAAAAGCTGCGCATAAGTGTCCGAGATGCGAAAGAGCTTCTGTGAGCAGGATAGGCACAGGACTGTGGAAATGCACGAGATGTGGCTTCACGTTCGCCGGTGGGACATATATCCCGCAAACGTCGGTGGGCATAACAGTGCAGAGGGCGATAAAGCGGTTGACCGAAAGAGAAAGTGGGGCGGAGATAGGTGTAGAGGGAAGCGGAGGAGAGGATAGGAGATAGGATATGGGCTATTATTGCTTACGGTGCAAAAGGATTGTAGAGATAAAAACGGAAGGAGGTCAGAGTATAAGATGCCCATACTGTGGTTATAGAGCTTTGAAGAAGGAGCGACCGGCAACAATAGTGAAGAAAGTAAAGGCAATCTGATTGCTAATTGAAGCGGTAAATCGTATTTGATTAGCTAACCACAAGATTACACATCGTGGGCTCTGCCCACGTCCCCGCAAACCCTGAAAGGGTTTATTTCACGAGAGAGAGAGAGAGAATGATAATAGTAGCCAAACTTCAGTATTTTATTGATTACTTTATCCATTATTAAATACAATTATACAAATACAAACTATTTATATATTACAGGAGAAATTAATGCCCATTCACCGCGTTTCTATTGTTACAACGTAAAGATGACTGAAGTTTCGCTTGTCCTTCCTGCCTATAACGAAGCAGAGAGGCTAAGAGACACCGTCCAGCAGGTAGCGGGTACGTTGCAAGAAATAACATCCTCTTTTGAGCTCATCATTGCTGAGGACGGTTCAACTGATGGAACCGCTCGAACAGCAGAGGAACTTGTAAAAGAACTGCCTTACGTGAAGCACCTGCATAGTAAAGAGCGGTTGGGTCGTGGCAGAGCATTGAATCGTGCATTCAAGTCATCAAAAGGTGATATAGTCGCATACATTGACGTTGACCTTGCAACAGACCTGAAGCACCTGGAAGAATTGATAGAATCCATACGAGAAGGATACGACCTCGCTACTGGCTCCCGGATGTTAAGCGATAGCGATGTGAAGCGGCCTTTTACACGATTGATTGCAAGTAAAGGGTTCAATTTTATGACACGACGTATGCTGAAGTCCGGGCTAAAAGACCACCAATGTGGATTCAAAGCATTCAAAAGAGAGTCGTTATTCGCTATTCTGGATACCGTAAAGGATAGCCACTGGTTCTGGGATACTGAGATACTGGTAAGAGCGCAGAGAGGAGGATACAGAATAAAAGAATTCCCAGTGCGATGGCAATGTGACCGTAATACAAAGGTGGATTTGAAGCGGGATGTAATTGGGATGGGGACTCAAATATTAAGGCTGTGGCGAGAGTTCAGGCATGAGTAAAAAAGCGCCCAGGTCGGGATTTGAACCCGAGTCCGAGCCTCGACAGGGCTCAATGATAGGCCGCTACACCACCCGGGCTTCTTTACTCGCGATCATACCATATATCTACAATACATTTTATAAGATATGTTTTAAATGTAAATTCTTTCAAATAAAAATAGAAAAGGTGGAAGAGAAATGGCAACGAGAGGAAAGAAAGCAGCGGAAAAGGTAAAAGTATTGATGGATAAGACGAAGTTGATAAGGAACATAGGCATCATTGCTCATATAGACCACGGTAAGACAACACTGACCGATAATCTCCTTGCGGGCGCAGGGATAATATCGAAAGAATTGGCAGGCGAGCAATTATTCACGGATTATTATTATCTGGAGCAGGAGAGAGGGATAACGATCTTCGCCGCAAATGTGTCCATGGTTTATTCTTACAAAGGTGGAGATCGCCTCATAAACCTTATTGATACCCCGGGTCATGTAGACTTTGGCGGTGATGTAACGAGGGCTTTAAGAGCCGTTGATGGCGCTGTGGTTGTCGTTGATGCAGTGGAAGGGGCGATGCCACAGACCGAGACCGTACTGAGACAGGCGATGAAGGAGAACGTGAAACCCGTTCTTTTTATTAACAAGGTTGACCGGATGATAAACGAGCTGAAAGTAGATGCGCAAGAGATGCAAATCCGGCTTGGTAAGATCATAGATAAGGTAAATACGCTGATTCAGGGTATGAAGAAGGATAAATACGAGGAATGGAAGCTGGATGCATCAACGGGGAATGTCGCTTTCGGCTCCGCGCTGTATAACTGGGCTATAAGTGTTCCGACAATGAAGGAGACCGGGATTAGCTTCAAGGAAGTATATGAGTACTGCAAACAGGATAACATGAAGGCGCTGGCGGAGAAGTGCCCGGGGTATGAAGCAGTGCTTGATATGGTTATTGAGCATCTTCCCAACCCATTAGAAGCGCAGAAGCAACGAGTGCCGGTAATATGGCATGGTGACGAAGCGAGTGAGATAGGGCAGAGCATGGCGAAATGTGATAGAGACGGAGCAGTTGCATTTATGGTTACCAGTATCTCGGTGGACCCACATGCGGGAGAAGTAGCCATCGGACGGCTCTTCAGTGGAACGGTGGGAAAGGGCACGGAACTGCTCGTGTCCGGCGTGTCCAAAAAGAACCGGGTTCAGCAGGCAAGTATATACATGGGTCAGGAGCGTGTGGAAGTGGATAAGATACCAGCGGGAAACATAGCAGCGCTCGTGGGTTTGAAGGATGCCGTGGTTGGTTCCACACTTTCTACTGTTGAAATGGTTCCTTTTGAAAGTATAAAGCATTACAGTGAGCCGGTTGTTACCGTTGCGGTAGAAGCGAGGAACACGAAGGATCTGCCTCGGCTAGTAGAAGCGCTGAGGAAATTGGGTAAAGAAGACCCGATGATAAAGATAGAGATAAACGAGGAGACCGGAGAGCACCTGGTATCAGGAATGGGCGAATTGCATCTGGAGATAATAATAAACAGGATAGACCATGATGAGAATATCCCCATAATCGCTTCGCCACCCATTGTCGTTTATCGTGAGACGGTGGAAGCGAAGGCTGGACCTGTGGAAGGTAAATCGCCAAACAGACATAACAAGTTCTATTTTGAGGTCGAACCATTAGGCGCAGGAATAGTGGAGAAGATAAAAACAGAGGGGATAACCGTGGGCAAAGACAGGGTTTTGATGCGTGATAAACTGATAGAAGCGGGTATGGAGAAGATTGAGGCAAAGAATGTCGTTCAAATCACCGAGGGCAACATGTTAATAGATATGACAAAAGGGATTCAGTATCTGCGTGAGACGATGGAGCTGGTCCAGGACGGCTTCACTGAAGTGATGATGAAGGGGCCTTTAGCCAGGGAGAAGTGCATGGGCGTAAAAATGAAGCTGATGGATGTGAAGCTGCATGAGGATTCGATACACCGGGGACCTGCGCAAGTCATCCCGGCAGTGAGAAGCGCGATACTCGCGGCTATACTGCTCGGGAAGGCGACTTTCCTGGAGCCCGTGCAGGAAGTATTCATAAGTATACCACAGAATCTGATGGGGAACGTCACGCGAGAACTACAGGGCAGAAGAGGGCAGATACTGGATATAAAGACCGAAGCGGATATGGTTTCTTTGCGGGCAGAAGCGCCGGTAGCAGAGATGTTGGGCTTCGCAGGTGACATAAGGTCTGCAACAGAAGGCAGAGCTTTATGGAGCACCGAGTTTGCGGGTTTCAAACCGATCCCGCAGAATTTGTTTGGCGAAAAGGTGATGGAAGTGAGGAAAAGGAAGGGTATGAAGCTGGAAATGCCAAAAGCTGCCGATTTCGTGTCTTAGTTGTCGCAAGGTGAACAGCTTCAACTATTTTGTTGAATATCTCTTCTTTTTAGTGCTTTTATCTTATCCCTTAACTTGATTGCCCGTTCGAACTCGAGTTTATCCGCGGCGGCTCGCATCTCGGCATCGAGCTCAATCACTAAATTCGGTATATCGCTTTTAGGGATGTGCTTGGCATCCTTTACTTCCACTTCTTTCTCTTTGATTGCCTTCTTAATCGTTTTTGGCTCAATCCCATGCTCCTTATTATACGCAATCTGAAGCTGCCGCCGCCGTCTCGTCTCCTTTACTGCCTGTCTTATCGAATCAGTCTCGTGATCCGCGTACAGCACCACCCTTGAATTCACATTCCGTGCAGCCCTCCCTATCGTCTGTATCAGACTTCTGGTATCACGCAGGAACCCTTCCTTATCGGCATCCAGTATCCCGATGAATCCCACCTCGGGTATATCAAGTCCTTCCCGCAGAAGATTTATCCCCACGAGCACGTCAAACCTACCCAATCGCAGTTCCCGGATTATCTCAATCCGTTCAAGCGTATCAATTTCAGAATGCAGGTATCTTGTTTTTATCCCGCATTCTGCCAGATATTCTGTCAATTCCTCGGCAAGTCGCTTTGTTATCGTTGTAATAAGTACCCGGTCACCGCGTTCTATCGTAGCGCCAATCTCGCTTTTCAAATCAGCTATCTGACCGGTTGCCGGTCTTACGAATACTTCCGGATCTACCAGCCCTGTCGGTCTGATAATCTGCTCAACGACCTGAGATGATTCATGCCGTTCGTACTCTCCTGGCGTGGCAGATGTAAAAATCACCTTATTTCGCTTCATATACGCTTCAAACTCGTTAAATTTCAGTGGACGATTATCCAATGCAGTTTGGAGCCGGAATCCATAATCAACCAGATTCTTCTTTCGGCTGTAGTCTCCGTTGTACATGCCGTGCAATTGTGGAATTGTCTGGTGACTTTCGTCTATTATAATCAGGAACTCGTCACCGAAATAATCAAGCAGAGAATAAGGCTTCTCACCCTTCTTTCTTCCATCGAAATGGAGTGAATAATTCTCAATGCCCTTGCAAAAACCCGTCTCTTCTATCATCTCGATGTCGTACAGCGTTCGCTGCTTCAGCCGGTGTGCTTCAATCATTCCTAAATCATGCAGATTTAGCTCAAGTTCCGCTTTTATTGACGCTATTGCATCCTTAATTTGAGTCTCAGGAATTACAAAATGCCTTGCTGGATAGATAAAGAAATATTTGAGTTCATCAACGGTATCAGCCGTATTTTTGTCTATCTCTGCGATTGTTTCGAGTTCATCACCAAACATCTCCACACGTATGATATTATTGAAATATCCGGGTATAATATCAATCGTATCGCCCTTGACCCTGAATCGTCCGGGCATCAGCTCAATATCGTTTCGCTCGAACTGAAGCTCTATGAGTCGTCTCAAGAGTTCATACCTCGGTAGTTCCTGCCCTACCGTTATCTCAAAGCCTAATTGCCTGAAATTCTCAGGATTGCCAATGCCGTATATGCACGAGACCGAAGCAACAACGATGACGTCCTTTCTTGAGGACAAAGATGCAGTTGCAGCCAGCCGCATCTGTTCAATCCTGGGGTTTATCGTGGCATCTTTCTCTATGTACTGATCCTTCTGCGGAATGTATGATTCCGGTTGATAGAAGTCGTAATAGGATACGAAAAACTCAACCCGGTTCTCGGGAAAGAACGCTCTGAACTCGTTGTACAGTTGCGCTGCAAGGGTCTTGTTATGGACGAGAACCAGAGTCGGCTTCTGTACCTCGTTTATCACATTAGCCATAGTAAACGTCTTTCCTGAGCCTGTCACACCCAGGAGCGTCTGATAGTTGTATCCTTTCCTTATACCTGCGACTAACTTCTTTATCGCTTCTGGCTGCGAGCCTTTTGGCTCGAATTCCGAGACCAATTTGAACTGTCGAGTAGAACTCATAGTCTACCAATATATCAAGATTTCCCACTTTATAAATTGCTTCAGGTCTTTCTCCTTCTTAAGTCTCTTCTTTATCTCTTCATTATCTCTTCTCTTTCTTTCTTTTGACAGAATTTCATAATATTTACTACTCGTTTCTATTCACAAGCATCATCAATAGGGAGAGGCATACCTATAAAACTTTGCATAAACTTTGCGGAATGACTATAATGCATGCCTATTTGCCATAATGATTTCATGTCTATATCATAACATAACATAACATAACATAACATAACATAAAATGAAATAGGAGGTGGAAACGAAAGATGAAGAACGTAATTTCTGTGGTACTGGTGTCGCTTATTTTTCTTGCCAGTTCAAGTGCAATAATAGCATACGCAGCGCAGACTCCGCCGCTGCCCGGTGCACCAACTTATGACATCAGTGTAGAGGAAGCGCATAAGATGCTTGTGAATAATCCAGCACAATACCTTCTGCTGGATGTCAGAACAGAGGAGGAATACCACGCTGAGCATATAGACATGCCCAATGTCGAACTAAAGAACATCCCAAAGGATGTATTAGGAAACAGGATTGACGAATTGGACGAGTCTAAAACAATTATCGTGTATTGCCAATCCGGAGTTAGAAGTAGAACAGCGAGTGAAACACTTGCTCAGCATGGCTTTTTCGTATATAACATGCGTGGTGGAATAAATGCATGGAAACAGCAAATCACCACTTCTACGTCAACGCCTGCTGAGCCTACAGTCTCGCCGGTGCACACAGCAGCAGCAGCAGCATCACCAGCTCCAACAGCCATGCCGATGCCGGTAGGAAAGAAGCGGGTTCAGGGATTCGAAGTAATCTTTGCATTAGCAGCCATATCTCTAATCGCATGGCGGCGCGTGTTAAAGAATCAGTGAATAGTCAGGGTTGAGGTGCTCTTGCCAGCACCTCAGACTTTTCTCTTTTTTTTCTGTCAGTTGTGTTAATCCCAATAAGCGAGCGTAAAATTCGGGTACTGGCTCCACATAGCCTGTAGTATTTAGCTGGGGTGCAGGAGGAGTATAACTCTGACTCTGCCAGGCATAAAGTATAGTATCATGCCGTAATTCCGCACATGGAGCGAAATCCGATTTGAGCTTTATTAATTGTGTATCATAGCTCGTGTATTCGCCGCCGTTATAACCCTCAGTCGGCGTTTGCAAGTGCGTTAAGGCGTTTTAAGAAATATGCTGCCATAAATTACACTAATTGATGGCCAATGGTAGATTAAACCGTAACTCCGCCTAATTTACGTAATATATTCCATCTTCATGAGCTTTTCATAAGTTGTTTTGAATAGAAGAGAGAACTGAGGCGAGGAAAAGGATATATAAATGTATTACGTATATACGTAATATGATATATCCGGATTGGGTCCTCAAGCAAAAGAGGAAGGGGACAGAGGTAAGAAAGATAGGGAACAATTTCTACCTCTATAAAGTTACAAGTGTAT
>JBAQFZ010000032.1:0-2616 GCA_049287525.1 Halobacteriota archaeon
GAAAGAGAAGTGGAATATCCACGATTCATGTTTGTATCAAGTGTGAATCTATTCTTTGCAGTCCCAACGAGGGCATAATTGAGGTAAGATGGGGCTATTTCGAACTCGTAGTAACCCCTCGGGAAAGCTTTCTTCAAAGTTCCCACGGCATTCCCATTTATCGCTATTGTGACATCATAAGGAGTAGTTTGTCCAGCTCCTGCGTTCAACTCAACGCCAACAAACGCATATTTCACATCATCGGCATCGAAGCCCGGCGGAAGGTGGAAATAATCCTCAACATGTCCACTGTTTATGCAGAACCCGCTCTTCAAGTCGAAATAGAGTATTGGATTCTCAAGAATAACTTCATACAACTCTTTTCCGCCGGAGCATTCAAATTTAACCTCAACCGTTTTTGTCACGCCAGCAGCACTCACAATCAGGTTACCGGTGATATTTTTGATGTCTTTCCACATCGGTGAGACGGTAACATCAAGATATCCCCCACTGTTCAAGATTCCATGTGTTATTGTCGGCTGTAGGATTACCTTTCCTTTAAGGGAATCGTCAGATTCAACGCGAAGATCGGTAAGTGTATCGCCATAGTTTGTGATTCTGAATGTTTTTGATAGCGTCAATGGGTCAATGCCAATCTCAGCTATGCTGAAGTTTATGACTGGGAATCTGACATTGGCATGAGCGATTGCGAAGTCAGTGATGTTCTCATCGGTGCAAGTGAGGTTTATGAACAGCGTGTAGTTCTCGCTCGATGCATCCTGCGCATGGATGACCAAATCAACATCCATCCTTTCACCGGGTTCTAAAGGGACAATCTCATCTGTGGAACCGCTTCCAACGAAGCCAACATAGATGTCTTCATAGGGATTATGCACCTGCAATAGCATTGTATGAGTTTTCGTGTCGGTGTTTTCAACGCTCACTTCCACCTGCTGGTTTAAGTCTCTCTCAATGTTGAATGTATATTCTCGCTGCGTGAATACGATACCATTGCTCACAAAAAATCTTCTGATTTCGCTCTGTGCACAACCATATGCGTTGCAACTCTTCACATACCACAAATACGCTTTTTTTCTCGTGAGGTTCTTTAATTCTATTATGTGCTCTTTTCCGAAATCGCCGGTTGTGATGTTAAACGCTGGTTCTCCCTCCATCCTGTAATAAACTTCAGAGGATGCGTTTGTTGTGGTAGTCCATGAAATTATCACGTTCGTGGAACCCGTTGTGATGTTATCCGCTGGCGAAAGGTTCTTGATTATCGGGTAGGGTATCACGTTTATGGTTGCGTAAACGGATTTCTCTTCGTCAACCGAAGGCTTCACAGATATTTTCACGACTTCCTTATAGTCAAGATATTGTGGTATGTATAGGTGTAACGCAACTCTTCTTTCCTCACCTGCGGTGAGCGATACCTCTTCAGATTCGAGATAGAATGTTTTTTCGGGAATTCCACTCACGGAAATCGTGAAAGTTTCCGGGCGTGTGTCGTTGTTCTTTATGAGGATGTTCAGGGTGATGCTAGAGCCTATGCTTGCGTTTATAACCGATGGTTCAACTCGGATGTCGAAATTTATTGGTGCAGTAGGTGAGATTGTGTAATTCTCGAAAGGCTCCACCAGCGGATAGTAGTCCCTGTCCGAATCTATGGGTCGAGGATTATCCCAAATTCCATCGTTATTGGCGTCAATGTTGGTGTATTCATCCCAGAAGTTGCCAAGATAGTTTGTATAAGTTGTGTTATTGTGAACGTAGGTTATTTTTTCCGCGGAGTTCCAGATGTTGGTTGAATTTTCCCACAAAGGAGAAAAACAAGCATTTATAAAGTTATTGAGGTATATTCTGTTGTTGTTCGAATATTGATCATGGATTTTCACAATCATAATTACTGTAATGTTTCACATCCAAACAAACTCCAATTTTTTTCCTAACCATGAGATGTATTTCCCACCATCTACAAACCCCTCCAAAAAAGGGGCGTTAATTAAAGAACCTGTTGGCCTCTTTTTGCTCAGACACGCGATTATTTTGTCTTCATAGTCATATATTCTGCCCCAACCCTGAACGAACTCCTTATACAGCGTTTCTGGCTCAGCGCTCTCGTAACCACGCAAATTCTTTGCCATCAATCGATAAAGTGCATGTGCGATTTGCGTCAAAAAAGTATCAAAATTGATTTTGATGTCAAGATCGGATGCAAGCTGATTGAGGTCAAAAAACTTCGTTTCTGTCTTGATACCGAGTTCTATCAACCATCTGGGTGGATATAGCTCAATAATGTCTTTTATCGAATGCTCAAAATCGGTGGTTATGATGAACATTGGTTTTTCCCTTCTGTTGTCCGTAACGATGACCTCTCGCAGCTCTAAGTTTTTCCACTTTCCATCGTCGTCTTTGTATCGTCGAGTTAGCGTCTTCTCATGTGCTCGAACCTTCGCATAACCTCCTTTCGTTCGTTTTATCCTTACGACTTCCCAATCTTCTATATTCCTAGTGTCTCAGCAACTTAGTTATGTTACATATTTATATACTTGATACTCTTACAGTATCGCATGAAAAGCTTAGAGATACAACTCAAAGAAGATGAAATCAAGTTTTTGAGCGAATTCATAAAAAAGG
>JBAQFZ010000033.1:0-9553 GCA_049287525.1 Halobacteriota archaeon
GATTCGTATAGGCGATGTATGGAGGAATATGAGGGGCAAAAAGAGGATGATAGAATTAGAAGAAGGGCCAATCACGACGTAGAATCTGTGTTGGAAGAGATTGAAAGAATGAATAGGGAGGTTTCTATAGAGAGTGAAGTGTGAAACTATGGCTCAAAAAATCACTGATGAAGCACCTGTTCACGTACGGCCCTGTTTCGCTGGAAGAGGTGGAGAATGTGCCGTTAAAAGAAACAGAGATTGGAATGGTGCCGGATGAGTGGCCCTTACTGAAATTAAAAGACATATTTAAGATTACAAGTGGTAAAACCCGACCTAAACAATTTAAATCAATAGCAAGCGATGTTTTTATATATCCTATCTATGGTGGAAATGGTATTATGGGATACTCCGAAAAATCTTTAATTGATTTTCCAACAATCATAATCGGAAGAGTTGGTGCATATTGTGGCTCCGTATATGTTTCAAAAAGTAAAAGTTGGATATCCGATAATGCATTATACGCAAGGGATTTTCGCTTTAAAAAAATTGACCTAAACTATTTAGCAACAGCACTGAAGTTGTTGAATCTGAACAGGTTAAAAAATCAAGGTGGGCAACCACTGATCTCTCAATCGATAGTTTATTCTCAATTTGTGCCTATACCGACTCTTCCTGTCCAGCAGAAAATCGCCTCAATTCTCTCGGCTGTGGACAGAAAGATCGAAGCCGAGCAGACCAAAAAGAAAGCCCTTGACGATTTGTTTAAAACCCTTCTCAATATTCTTATGACAGGAAAACTAAGAGTGAATCATCTGGAGGTGAAGTAATGAAAAAGAAAGCACAGTTAAAAGCTTTATCCGTTGATGAGGTACTCACAGCGGTTTCCACTATAATAGCACGATACCTTCCTGCTGCACGGATTCTTCTTTTCGGATCGAGAGCGCGAGATGATGCTGAACCGACTTCTGATTTCGATTTCGCAATTGATGCCCGATCAAAGATACCACTTGAGGTAATAGCAAGAATAGAGGATGAAATAGATGAGCTGTACACGCTTAAAAGTATAGATATAATTGACATGAACAGAGTGAATCATGCATTTAAAGCGATTATACTTAAAAACGGGGTGAATATTTATGATCGAGACAAAAGTGCAACTTGAAAATTACGAGAATGCAATATTAAGGCTCGAAGCTGCGTTGCGTTACGACCCTGAGGTATTAGACATAGCTCTGGACGCAGTTATTCAGCGGTTTGAATTTATTTACTTTTCAATCCATTTCTTCATCAATTCTACTTTGAACCTAAAATTTCCATTTACGTTTTCAATCATCTCTTTCCTCAAGAGTGAATTAATCTCTTCTTCATCTCCTTTTAGCGGGAGGTTCCCTACAAGCCGTTTTAGAATCCCTTTTTCCTTTTCTGAACATTCTGAGTCCCAGATATAGTGAAAATACTTATCAGCAGAAACCAATACCTTTTCTATTGCAGCATCAATATCATCCATTCGAGCCTCTTTGCGGTGTTGTGTATTTAAATAATTAACAAGCTCAAAACACAATGCCTGAACCAGATAAGGCTGACAACTTGTAACATCTATAATCTTATTACCTGAACAGTAACGCATGTGCCACCTTACAAGTTGTCAATTGTATATTTAAATTCAGCTCTTATACGTTATTCGCATTAACAAGCCCAGTATTCATGATATTTTTTGATAGTGATGTTTATATAGATGTAGGTGTTATAACACCTACATGGCAATCAAAAGACAACGGGAGTCGTCACAGCGCGTCAACCGTGAAGAATCTCCTTAGTCGCTTGAACGGCATGTCCGTCGAATCAGGCACGCTGATTTGGGACCGCGGCAACGTCTCCAAAAGTTATGTGAAAATGGTGGAAGATATGAAGTGGAAATTGATATGTGGCATACTAAAAACGTCTAAAGAGGCAAAAGAAGCCATCAGTACGACTGATGTCCCCATAGGTCCGGATACACTTGCCCGCAGCAGTCGAGCCGGGCACATATATGCGATATGCGATAAAAACGCGGAGTAAATTATACGGACGAGAGCGTTCGTTAGTCGTTTATACTAACCGGGAAAGGGGCGTTAAGGAAGCAGACACAAGAAACGAGGCTTTGGCGATTGTCGGCAGGGAACTCGATGAATTGAGTGAGAAAGGGCTGGATTGGTCAGAGAAGCGCCTCCACAGCCAGATAAAGTCTATCCTGAACTCGTGGTCCCATTTTATTGATGCACGTGTGAGCAGAAAAAAGGAGGACCCACGTATCGTGTGGAGCTATAAAAAGCAGGAATTGAAGTTGGCAGAGTGCATCGATGGGAAATGGCTTATTCTTTCAACAGATGAAACGTTGAATGCCAGCGAAGCGGTGAATGTGTACTTGGAGAAGGATTTCATCGAGAACCTGAAAAATGAAAACGATTTTTACGGATTTATTTTTAATAAAATCCGCTAAAATAGAATACAATTGACTTTTTACATTGTGCCAACTTGCTTGACCTATGAACCCACCTAATTTCATGTTTCTTCCGCTTTACACTCCGGAAACACATTCTTTTTGTAGTGAGAACCTATTTTGTACTGAATTCCCGCCTAAAACAGATTCCGGGAAACACGCTATATAATTCGCGCTAAGAGCTCAGATCCTTCTCCAGGCTTATTTTTGGGATTGGTAGGACGAGAAGGATGAATCTCAAATCGCAGGATACAATGGATACAACGAATCGCCTCCTTCTTATCTGCCCCTTCACTGCCTCGATGTTTCTCTTCACGACTTTTTTGTATTCCTGCAGTACCAGGTCCAGGCTGGCACACTCGGATAATCGCCAAAAAAGCGTGTCACTGTCTGGCAATCCCGGGGTCAAGACCGCAAACAGTCTCAACATAATCCTTCGCCTGCGCGGCATTCATCAGAAGTTGCACGAATGTGCATCCAGCGTATTTTGCTCCTGATACTGGGTGTTCTTCGCGGAATAGCCATTGAAACAATGAAGATACCAGGAAATCCCTTACTGAATATCTCATAATGGTAGTAGATTTGGTGTACAATTACAGAAAAACCTTTAAGCTAGATTCTAACCTTTTGCGTTGCGTATTTAAAAAACAGCTCTTTGATCTCCACTTTTATGCGTGATATAAGTATTGTGCAATGCCGTTATTATCCATAGGGTAAATATGGGCTTTCGGAGATACTGTTTTGGATATCGACTGCGGTACCGGAGTCCCAACTATGGAACTTGCACGATTGAGTAATGGGAAAGAAACTGAAACAGATACCGAGCTGCGGCTATGAGCTTCTCGGATGTTTCACCGTGAACGAGGACACGTGGTGGAGTGAATATTACAGTCCTTTAGAAAAACGGATTCATGAGCGAAAAGGTTTAGTTCCGTGTTTTTTTGTACTGCAATTGCAAATTTAAAAAACATGCACCGCAGCCGCTTTAAAGGTAATATATACTGACATCCCTTTCTTTAACACCATATCCTCAAATGACCGTTTCGTTATTACGACAATAAAAGTAATGCCGACTTCAACCACTATTTTAACGATTGCACCCCTATCTATGATTTCTATTATCTCTCCCCTGTATGAATTTCTGGCGCTCGTCTCGATTTTTTCTATTGAAACCAGTATATCCTCCGGTCTGATTGAGACGAACGCATTTCCCGATTTGCCGTTCGTAGATATGATCTTTACACCTTTAACCTCAATATTAGCAACACCAGTATCCGGATCAATAACTGATTCACCTTGAAATAAGTTCTCAACACCCACAAAGTTTGCAATGAATGCCGAATTGGGCTTTCTGAAAACCTGCTCTGGCGTTCCCACCTGTAAAATTTCCCCGCCATTCATTACTGCCATCCTATCGGCTAAGACGATAGCCTCGGAGTGCTCATGCGTAATATGGATAACTGTTATACCCATCTCTTCGTTTATCTGTCGCAGTTTACTCATTATCTTCTCTCTTGTATTGATATCCAGAGCAGCCAATGGCTCATCGAGCAGGAGCACCGCGGGTTTGGTAACAAGTGCGCGGGCTAAAGCCACCCGCTGCGATTCACCACCTGAAAGAGTATCGGTTTTTCTGTGCAGAATATGTCGGATATCTAAAAAATCCACTATCTTGTCCAAATCTGAAGATTCCTCTTTTAAACCAAATTCGATATTTCCTTTTACCGTTAAGTGAGAGAAAAGCATGTAATCCTGATCAAAACCTCCCACCCCCAAACCGCTCAAAGATGCACAATGCGAGGAGAGATATGACAATCAAGAGGATGGCAGAAGCGATTGCTCCGTCTATATTACCGCAGGAGAGGTTGAGAAAAAGAGCGATGGGTAGTGTCTCTGTCTTCTCAGCGATAGCGCCCGTAAAGATCAATACCGCGCCGAATTCCGACATTCCCCTCGCCCATGTAATGACTGCGCTTCCCACGACTCCTGCTCTCGCCATCGGTAAAGTGACCTCTAAAAAAGATTCAACTGGCGTTTTACCCAGCGTTTGAGCGACAAGCTCGTATCTCGGGTCAATCTCAGAGAAAGAGGAAGTGAGTATTCTTGTCGTATAAGGAGCATTAACAAAGAATTGAGCTAACACAATACCTGCTGGTGAGAAGACAAATTTTAAACCCGCCTCTTCAAGTGCAACGCCAAAAGAAGTAGTTCCAAAAAGTATCAATAATCCCAGTCCCGCTACGATGGGTGGAAAGGCAATGGGCAAATCGAGGATTATCTTTGCTATTCGACTTCCAAAGAATCTGTATCGCGCAATCGCGTAAGCCGTTGGAATTGAAACGGCTAAACAAAGCATGGTTGATATTATCGCGGTTATCAAGCCCAGTAAAAATGCAAAATATATCTCCCTACTTTGTAGATTTGATAGCAAGCTCTGCGGGCTGGATCTTACCACTATTCCTGATACTACGGTGAGAACAAAAAGAGTGAAAATAGCAGCGATAACGACCGTAACGTGTTTGAAAATGTTCATACTATCTGTTACGTACTCCGCGGGCAGTATCTTTGAATGCCCAGAACGTGAGCAGGTCCTGCAGCGGTGACACCGTAAAGAATGACTGTTTTTCCGCAGGAAATGACTTCTTCGAATGTATTATTCACAAAGATCGTCCCGGTCGCCAGGATCAAATCACACCACTGCCCGATTTCTGATGCCGCAGAAGGGTTTTCAATCTCCACACCACTTTTTTCAGACCCAATATTATCAGGATCCTTGTCCGTAACTCTGATCTGGAAATGCGTTGATAGATTCTCCAATAGTCTCGGCTGCATACCGACAAGCCATATCTTTGGTGACCTGTACCTCTCTTTGACATATCCCGCTACTTCTCTACCACACTGCCCCATACCCTCATCTTTGCAATGGCTCGTATTTTTTACCTTATTCCGGTGTCGCAGTAATGAGTTCAGTGTAGAGACGAAGACCGCCCTCTGGAAGTTGTCTTTTAGCTCCAGCACAATCACATCGCTTAAAGTTCCCTGGTAATTCCCATACATGTCTGTGTATGCCTGACCTCTGGATTCAAGAACAGTAGCTTCCATCAGCTTCTCTTTTCCCTTCTGGAGTGGATAATCCTTTTCTTCAGGATCACCAAGGGCATCCAGGATTTTAAGCGGACCTGCAAATACCTTTACTTCTGTCTCTAATCCCACCTCTGCCGCCATCTCGGCTAACACGTTCCTCATCCTATTATACACATGGTTGCTATCCTGCATACGGCTTGAATCCATTTTCCTCCCATATCCCACGTCCTTTCTTGCTACAAACGAAATCCGTGAATTCCTTCGCAAGCTCTGGATTGTTCGTGCATCTGGTTACGGATATCGGTATGGTTTCGATGATGTTTTTTGATGGCTCGATCTCTACGACGTCAACTTCTCCTTGCTCCACCAACGTCCCTACATTGTCTTCCCACACGATTGCAGCATCCACGGTTCCAATAGCAACGTACGTGAGTAATTCATTTACCGTCGCCGTTGTGACCTCCAGATTGTTCGCTTTTATCTCTTCGTAAAGCCCCTGTTTCTCGAGCATCTTCTTCGATAATATCCCAATGGCACATTCTTTAACGTCTCCCAGAGCCACTTTAATGCCCGGTCTCGCCATGTCCTCCAGAGAAGTTATATTCTCTGGATTCCCTTCCTGAACTAAGATCATGGGTATGTGATACGTCACGTTTCTCGTTAGATCCCCACATAAAAGCCCTTCTTCAATCCCTCGCTTAGTATAGTAATCGGCACCGGGAATAAAGATGTCGCCTCGTTTGGATATTGAAAGTTGCCCAAAAAGATGCCCTGAGCCACCGTAAATTATCTCCACGTTAACCCCGGTCTCATTCTCAAATTCCCCGCCCAACTCGTCCATTGCGCATTTTAAGCCCGCGCCACTGTAAACCAAAATCGTTTGCGTTCCATGACCAGTGTAATACCATGCGCCCGCAATACAGCCTACAACCACGATTGCTCCGACTAAAATCGCAGCTATGATGTTCTTTTTTTTTTGCATGTGGTGTTATATCACCAGCTGCATATAAAAAGCTTTTCCATCTTACAAAAGTAAAATATATCTATTTGACCCACAAATTGTTCGATGCATAATTTTAGCTTCTTGGGCATTATGATTAATGGAGGGAAGCTATACTTTATAACAATCAAAAAGAAAGCTTTACCAAAGTAACTTTTTATACTTTGAGAATTAAACAAATTATAGAGTTATGGGACGAGTAAGAGCAAATGTTGTTGTAGCAGAACGCAATTGCTGGACGCTTTTTGACACGGGGGCGAGGAATACCTATGTTGTGCAGGATATAGCCTCTTTATTGTCGATTTTTGAATTAGAGAGAGTAGAGCCGGTCTCTCTGGGCGGTGAAGTGCACAGAGTGAAGGAAGAGTGCCGCTTAGTTTGTCTTGTTGAGGGGCTTCCTGTGCGTGCACACGCTCGCGTCCTTGATGAAATAGGAACGGATGAGGAGGAAAGAAGGATTGAAATTTTAATTGGCGCACTGACAATGCAAGAATGGGGTATAAGACCCATTCCTGACGAGGAAAGATTGGATATGACTCATTACCCAAAAGAGTTTATTGAGTTTTAATTTTGACATGTCTTACTGCGCGGAAGACGATGCGGTTGATTCAAGATGCAAAGATAGAATGGTTAGTTTTATCAAGAAAGTGAACGTAGGAAAAATAGAGTAAGATGGCAGTAATCAGCGTCTCGCTAACGGATGAGATATTGAATGAAATAGACAGGCTACAAAAAGAACTCGTTTTCTCAGGAAGGTTAGAAGTAATCAGAGCAGGGGCGAGAATGCTGCTTGCGGATAATAAAAACAGGGCTGCTCTGGAGGGCAGGCTGAACTACGTGCTTTTGCTCATTCATGCACAGAAAGTAGAGGATACGTTAACAGAGGTAAAGCATGAATTTGAGGACATCATATTTCATAAGATATTGAATTTTATTTCATCTTCATTATTCTTCGTGAAATCTCGTGGTTTTTAATCCTGGCTATGCAAATCCTTCATCGCTCCATCACCAGAAACTCAATCGCATCCTCAAACTGCTTCACCTTGCCACCTCCCTGCGTGATCTTTGCCATCATCCTCTCTTCATTCACCACCCTTATCCCGGCAAGCATATCCACGCCGTAATCAAATAATACCGGTGACATCGGCGTGCTCGGCCCTATAAGGATTGTAAGTCCCATACTTAACTCCAATAATCGCTCAACTGACTTGTTTATTACTGCCGAACTCGTTATTACCGCAATGTCCGCCTTCGGAATGAAGTATTCAGATGCGGTATCCGGTAAATCACCCTTTTGGGGTTGCTTCTCTATGATCCACAGTTCATCCGCGCGTTTCCGCAATTCATCCGCCTTTGGAAAATGACCAACCATTGCTATCTTCTTCCCCGCCGCGTTTTCAAGCAGGAAATCGAGTATATTTAATTCCTTACCCCCTGGCTCGATCAACGAGTTGATCGCCGCGAGACCCACACCCGCTTCGATCATGTTCCATGACTTTGCATATTCCGCCAATTCTATCGCGGACTTCTCTGTTTGTTCCCCAAGGTCTCGCACTATATAATCATGTAACGCTCCCAAATTCTTCGCAACGCCGCAGTTTCTGCTCAAAACGCCTATCCAGGCATAACCAACGTGCACATCTCTCACTCCCGTATCTTTATCTCTCAAATCAGAAATCAAATCGTCTATCAGTTTCATGGTTTTATCTCTTTCAGGCTATATCTGATAGTACTTACTCACCTTTCCGAGACCCGCAGGCTCCAGATTGAACACCACGGTCTTTAACCTTGTCATTTCATCTATGCTGTATCCCACGCCTTCTCTACCCATACCGGAAGCTTTATTCCCTCCGAACGGGAAGAAGCCAACACCATGTGCAGGTGCATCATTTAACGTTACTGCGCCATTCTCCAGTAACTTTGCAGCTAGCCAGCCATTATACATACCATTTGTAAATATGCAAGAGTCCAGCCCATATCTCGACCGATTCGCAACCTCCACAGCTTCATTGAGATCTTTTACGCGAATGATGGTTGCTACGGGACCAAATGTCTCCTCCCAGGCTATATCAGCTTCTAAGGGTACGTGATCGAGCACTGTGGGCGCAAAGTAACAGTTATGGTAGGTGTCTGTGCCGCGCAGTATCTTTGAGACGGCAAGATCGAGATCGGCATCGTCGAGTACTATCGCGCATCCCTTTCCTCCAAGTTCTAAGTGAAGGCGCTTCATGCCCGCGTTCTTTGCTATATGCTGCCCAACCTTTGTACTCCCTGTGAATGTGATCATATCAACGCATTCGTGCGAGGTGAAATAGTCCATCACCTTTCCCTGCGCAGTCAGAACATTTAAGCAACCTGGCGGAATACCAGCTTCGTCGAAGAGTCTGGCAACCATCAAAAATGCGAGAGGATCAGCACTTGGAGGTTTAGCCACGACCGTATTCCCGGCAAGCAGTGCTGGCACCACCTTTGCTATACTTGTATATACTGGATAGTTAAAGGGGGATATCGCCAAAACCACACCAACAGGTTCTTTGAGGACTATTGAGACTTTACCCTTTGTATCCTCACTCCAGTCTCCAGGTACATACTCCCCAAATATCTTCCTCGCCTCTTCTAAGGCCATATTAAGCCTGCGGATTGTTGCGCTTATCTCCCCCTCAGCATTGTCATAAGGCTTGCCCGCATCGAGTACCAGAGTTTCAACGAGCACTTTCCTGTACTCTTTTAGCAGCGCAGCCACTTTTTTGAATACGGGAACACCTTCTTCGTACTCGTATATCTGCTCAAAAATCTCTTTATCGAGAATCTCTCTTAGCGTATTCATTTTTCCACCGTTATGTTTTAAATTGCATAACGGTATATAAAGGTTATCATTTAACCAGTATCTCCGAATCCTTTTTGGGGATAACAGCAAAAGGACTAATTTCAAGCGTTTCTGGCAAATATAATCGAGCACATTTTGCCATCAAACCCTTCGATGTCGAGACACTCAGCGATTTAAGCGC
>JBAQFZ010000034.1:0-38498 GCA_049287525.1 Halobacteriota archaeon
GGCATGCTTTGAGATGGAAAAATGGTCCAATTCCGCTCAGTACAAAAGTACGCTGGGATGATAGAGAACTAAAAGCAGCCAGAAAGGGGATTGATGCCTTCTTAGAAGAGATAAGTTTAAATCAAAGAGAGGAATTATCCTTTAAAGGTAAGAGGTCTCATCTTTTGCGCGCTTTCGGCACGATTGAGCAGATGTTTATCGAGAATCGGGAGAAGTTGTTAGCACCTAACGTTGAAGTTCAAACTCCAAAAGGAAAGAGAGTAATCAAGTTGGAGAGAACAAATAACAGTGTTGAGCAAGATTTTCGTTCTATTAGGAGGCATTGTAGAAGATTGAAGGGAAATAAGGATGTTGAGGAACTCATTCAAAAAGAAGGGGTTGGACTTTTGCTGCTGTTGAATATGGAATTTGAGGAATATGTTAAAATGGTGTATGGTTCATGGGATGTGATGGGAAAAAGGTTTGCAGAGGTTAAAAAGGGGTCTTTGGCTGCTGTTGATAAGATTTTTGATGGGTCCAACCGTTGATGGTTGTTATAGTCCGGAGATACTGGAAGAATCGAAAAGTTTTTAAAGCAAGAATGCTATGCAAATATTGGGGGTATTATTATGCCGTACACAGTGTTTCATGAAAAGTTCCCGGAGATAGCAAAAGAAGAAACTCGATCTCTAATCGCAATTGCTGATCCCGAATTACCTGAAGGAAAATATGCCCTGGTTGAAGCCTATTGTGACGAGGTTGGTTGTGATTGCCGGAGAGTATTTTTCAATATATATTCTGAAAGAAGAAACGAAGTTGTGGCGGTAATTGCATATGGGTGGGAAAATCGCAAATTTTACGCTGATTGGTTTGGTGATAATGACCCACAGATCATAGATGATTTAAAAGGTCATGCATTAAATCTAGCCAGTCATCAATCCGAACTTACACCCATATTACTGGATAAAATTAAGTACGTTCTGAATGATAGAAATTACATTGAAAGAATAAAGAGACATTATCGGATGTTCAAGGATTTGATCGAAAAAGAAAATAGAACAGAAACATCAATAAAATCAGACAAGAGGGTCAAAATAGGGCGAAATGACCCTTGTCCCTGTGGCAGTGGTAAGAAGTATAAAAGATGCTGTATGAATAAGAAAACATAATTTCATGATAGGAACATTTGACATGCATTTGCTACCGTAGGTGATGAAAATGGACATTATTGAAATGTGTAATACAAGGCAAGTGGTTGTCTTTACACACCGACTCTCTATGTTCTCTCTTTTACATGAATTTGCAAAAAAGCATTCGATTGACCCACAGGTAGTCTGTCTACAATGTGAACCGTGGGGTATTGGCGAGCCTGCTGATACGCCTTTGTTCGCTAAAAGACCGGATAAGGCACTTAATACGATACTTTACGAACGATTGCCCCGCGCGAGAAAAGTTCAATTCTTTGATGATATGATGACTAAATATTCAAGATATGCGCACTCACAACCAAATGAAGCGCCCGTCAAATATCCTCCTCCTGATAAACTTCAAGAAGATATGGAAAGTTTAAAAAGCTGGTTTGAAGAGTTTAAGAAGAGAGATTCCGCTGGATAGTCTAAATTAATAGATTTGTTGCAAAATAATACACCCACGAAAGAAGGAGTTATTCCTGTCCTTCAGGACATCTCGATTCAACAGCACTTCAAATGATAATTCCACAATCCACACGATATCAACATAGCCACATCATTGAATTCATCTTTTTTTGTTTCGAAACTTGTCGCTCGTTATCCTAAATCGCTTAATTCCGCCGATAGCGTGCTCTACCAGGACTCTAAAACCGGTGATAACTTTATTCTGCGCCTTCTTCTTGCCGAAGCTCTGCGCCAGTTGATTAAATTCTAGGGTGGATAGCCCCGTTGTGGCTCTTATTAGTCTATCGCTTTTTAAAGCTCGATTAATGGTTATCATACTTGATAACACATATTATACCCAATTAAAACCTTCTCAATAGAGATAATCTGTTAATTAGCAACAAGTCTAATAAACATTACTATAAAATGCATTACATATACATAGAGAGTATTATGAGGATGCGATGGACACAAGAGAAGAGTCTTTAAGGTTACTTAGAGAAGCGGAAGAAGATTTGGGCAGAGCTGTTCGATATTCTGGACTGAAGGACTGGATCACAACCATTCACTACGCACAGCTGGCGACCGAGAAGTCTACAAAAGCATTGATTTCATGCTTTGAATCTTTTGAATGGACTCATGACCCATCAGAGCAAATCAGGAAACTCGTAAGGAAGGGACTTTTGAATAATGATCTCCTGAAGATTGCTTCCCATGTTAAAGAGGCTGCGCCCTGGCATGGACGTTCAACATACGGTGGCGTGAAAAAAGGCGTCTGGAGAAGTCCATCTGAATTCTGCACAGAGGAAGAAGCCACGAACTTACTGCATAAAGCAAAGGAATCTGTAAATAGGGCAATAGAATTTATAGAAAAATTCTGGGGGAGTGGAACATATGAATATCAAAAGGATTAGAGAAGAGACGAGAAAGATTGCCTTAAATTTAAGTAAAAGGAAGAGGGAAGTATTAGCCGTGGGACTATTTGGTTCATTGGCAAGGGGGAATTATAACGAGAGAAGCGACATTGACATCTTTATTATTACTAATCATGAGTTAACACTTAAGGAGCAGGACGAGCTCTATTACTCCTTCAGTGCGCTAATACCGGAATTTGGACGGGATATTACAGTCCTTGTATATGATAGAGAGAGTTTGAAGGCAGTCCCAAGCTGGCAGACCCTGAATCTTATACATGATGCCTGTTTTGTCTATGACCCTGAAGATATAAAGGGTGTATTCAAAATGATTCTTGAGAAAGCTGAGCAATCCGGGATTATATATGAGACCCGGGAAAGGGTTTTTAAATCAACGAAGCCTGGAAGAGCCATTTTCTCGTTAAAGTAGTTGGATGAGAATGAAATGCGATGTCCTGGTGGTGGGAGCTGGACCTGCGGGGTCGGTTGCAGCTTTTTTTTCTAAATATTTAGATAACGATAATAGACGGGAAATCTGCCTGTTAGAGCGATTAGATAATCAAAAGTATGTGCATTATCATGAGATGTGTGGAGAAGGAGTAAGTGAGGACTTATTCATTGATATTTCCCCAATTAAACCCTCTTATATCATTGAAAGGATCAGGAAGATACGTGAATATTGGCCTGGAAACATGGAGATAGAGAGCCCAATGAATGGATATATTCTCGATAGACCACGTTTTTTGAATGGTGTTATTGACCAATTCGTTAAGTTAGGTGGAAAATATATCCAGAATTCTTTGGTTGATTTAACAGAAAACGAAAGGGAGATCAAAGTAAAGCTGAGCGATGGGAAATTCATAAAAACGAAGTATCTTATCGCGGCTGATGGTGCTAATTCTTTAATTCGTAAAAAACTTGGAATCGAAGGCAAGATTGAACCTTTCATTCAATATGTAGTGGATGAAGAAGCTGAGCATGATACTCTGATTTTTGAGTATGACGAGAAGTGGAAAGGAAATTATAAGTGGATATTTCCGCATGGTGAAAATGTTAAAGTCGGGTTTCCTTTTGTTGCCTTCAGAGACAGGGAAAAGATTGAAGGTAAAATTTTAGCAAAACAAACAAGAATAGTTGGATTTGGAGGTATAGGAAATAACGTGCACGGAAATATTTTATTGACTGGAGATGCTGCTTGCCATAGCAATCCGCTGACTAAGGGGGGGATTAGACCTGGTATGGTCTCAGGAAAAATGGCGGCGGAAGCAATAAATAATGATAATCCCTTGGAATACGATGAAAAGTGGAAGAAATCGGACTTTTCATCTGCTATATTCATGCAGGCTTTTAACAAGCTGAAGGAAATGGATAACAGAGAATTGACAAGGCATATTAAACCTTTCAGGAAAGGCTTTAACTTCTTTTCTACAATTAAACCATTATTGTTTTACAGAGAATATTTAGAAATTTACAAAGCTTATGATTTATCGAACAGGATAGGATGGTAATATGGTAATTGAATGCGATGTCTTAGTTGTTGGAGCAGGGCCCGCGGGTAGTAGTGCGGCGAGAGCATCAGCCGAAGCAGGTGCCAATACAATATTCATTGACAAAAAGAAAGAAATCGGTGTTCCGGTGCAGTGTGCTGAAGCTATTGGAGAATACCTCATTCCATATCTTCCTTACAGAATACCAGAAGAGCAATTGATTTGGAAAATTGATGGGATATCCTTTTGGGCTGATGGCATCACAATCGAACGAAGTGGGGGAATCTGGTCCGGTTATGCTATAAATCGGAGGAATTTTGATAACTGGCTTGCAAACAATGCAATCGAATCAGGTGCCAAACTTCGCCTTGAAACGGAATTGATAGACCTGGAATTCAACGAGAATTATCATGTCACGAAAGCGATTGTGAAAACAGGAGCTGGGATAGGAGATATCAAACCAAATGTGATTATTGCTGCGGATGGTGTGCACTCAAAAATCGTGAACAAACTGGGTTTTACCAACCTCGAGGATAAATGTGGTGAAGTATTAAGTTTTGAACTGAATAACGTGAATTTGTATAAATCCATGTATGAGCAATTATATCTGGGGGATTTTGCACCAGGGGCATATGCTTATATTTTCCCTCTGTCTAAAAGCAGGGCTAATGCCGGTGTTGGATCATTATTCCAGACTAAAAAATTAGAGAACTGTTATGAGGAATTTTTGGAGATTCCCGTGGTAAAGCAACAACTTAAAAATGGAGATAAGGTAGTAGAAAAGAGTGGCTGGGCACCATACCGCAATGTTACTGATAAATGGAACTATGGGAATATTTTACTGGTGGGAGATGCAGCAAATCAGAATTTTAAGCCTTTTGTTGAGGGTATCCTACCGGCAATAATTTGTGGTGATATAGCAGGAAAAACATCTTATAATTTCATTACTGGTGCGAATTTACTCGGTGATTATCAAAAACATGTTAAAAACAAGTTAGGCAATTTCTTTTCAGAGTCCGATCATCTCTTAGATGTAGCATATGAGCTGGGTAAATCTTCAGACGAAAAAAGCCATTTATTACGGCTTGGTATTTCAGCAGGCATCTTTTCTCCAAAAGAGATAGAAAAATTAAAAAAGGCGGATTATAATATCTTAAAAAATAAATTAGATAGCAAATATTCTCGAAAGCATGACTAAAAAAGGGATAAATATTTCAGCAAATAAAAAACCTTTATTTGTCGCATTACTTCTAACACTACTATTTTTATTGATCAATATCAATACACTAGCAGCAATTCCGTATTTAAACAACTTGCACGAAGTCCCTCTCTTCATTCAACTTTTCGTTATATTCATGTCCATTTACCATTCATCGATGTTTATAATGCTAAAAGAAATTCAGAAAGCATCACCCTCTAATATATGGAATAGTCTAACGACCGCAAATTTTTTGGGCATCGTATTAACATTGGTCACTGCGTCATTATTAAACGAACTTTACAATGTTTCTAATATAGGGCATCATATTTTGGTTTTTGCTGCTATTTTTGATGTAGTAACTCATTATTCTGCTAACTTAGGTGTCTATTACTTGATAAAACCAATTATAAAAGAAAAAATCAATTTATTTAGAACAAGGTATCTTATTTTCTATGTTTTTCTGGCGGTATCCCTGTATTTCATTGCAAACATAGCTTATAATTTAAAATACCCCATGTCCGCCAATTTCATCGTATTATTTATCTTTATTTTATTCTCTATACTCGTTATTGTTTATTCATCTTATTCTTTGCTGTTCATCTCCAAGAGTTATGCAGGAATAGGATTTGTGCGTAAGCCTTTTTTTATTGGTGGTATTGGCATGATATCATACCTGCTATCTGTGAGTCTGGTGATCTTTTATATCGTTAATTTCCTCAAACCAGAAATGCAAAAGGACTTGTATTATAATATTTCTTTTTACGCGATATTTTTTGTTTTTACCATTTTATATTTCGCCTTGTTCATCATCGACTATCCCTCCCTCCTCCAATCCAAATGGAAAGCTTTGATGCCTTTTGACCTTCCAAAAGTTACCGCTTCTTTAACCCTCGCATTCTTAGCAGCATCCCTCTACTTCACAGCAAAAGAATACCCCAATTTCATCATCTATCAAAACATTCCCTACATTTTTATTATCGCATTCTTGCTGCCCATTTTCCTTGGAGCCATATTAATTCTCACGTACCTGAAGACCATTTCCGCTGGAACAAAATCGAAATACTGGGGATACCTGAAATACGGTTTATACATCCACTTAACCGTAACATTCTACGTCTTCAGCCTGTTATTCCTCTCCTGGAGCAACGCACCGAGCAGTACGAAGATGTTATTTGCAATCTTTGGACTCGCATCATTTGCATTTTACATGTTTTTTGCCCGGGGCATGCGTAAAATCATCGAAGACAAAAATATCAAAACAACTTTTAACAAATTGGACATCGCTCGCTACATCGTATCCCTCTACTCGTGGTTCTTCCTGCTCTTCTTCGGGATTTCATTCACCTATGGGAAGGAGCCCCTGTTCACTGGATTTGAATTCATCTCATATCCACTCATCCTCTTCTTTATCGCTTTTTTATTGATTGCTTTCATTGCTTATCTGAGCGTCACAAACAAAAGTTTCGAGGAGATTATGAGAAAGAACATATGGAGCAAGCTCTCATACACCGCCGCTTTTATTGCTTTTCTTCTCGTTTACCTTATCTACTCGTCTTCAAGCACCTGCATACAACGCTTTCCTTACCATGATCTCTTCTTCGTCGGATACTTCCTCGTTCTGATAATCGAGATAGTTTCGATAACGGCATCCGGGATGGAAAACAAATACAAGAAGACAGGAGAAGAGGACATCGTTCATCTTTTAAATTCACATGCACACAACTTTTTGAGGACTGACTTTCTTGAGGGTTTGTGGGAAAAGACCGTAGATAGATATGTTCCTGAGGATGAAGTAACAAAAATTCGGTTTGACCCTTCAGAGCGTAGATTTGAACTCGAAAAAGCGGATGAGCCGGCGAGGATAAAAATTGCTGTTGGGATACTCCTCGGGATACATAAGCTACCGGAGATGGAAAAGATAGCGAAGACCAAAGAAGAAATGAAAGAAGAAATTGCCGATATCCTGAAAGAGAAGATTTTAATGCTTCCAGAAGAGTTACGAAGCGAGTTTGATGAGCGCGTGTATTATCCGGTACTGTTTGATAGAGAGGTTAATAACCTGATAAGACACGTGGAAACTTTCATTCCTTTATCAGAACAGGAAAAGATTTTTGACAGGTTGAAGAGGCGGGATGAACTATTTAACTGCATCAGTTTTGAAATTGATGAAATACGAACAAAGCATGGAACCAGATTCACCCGCAGTGAGTTCCTGGAACTTTTCAAATTTTATCTTCAATCCCTGACGGACCGGTTCCCGTTCCGGCGACTTCTGCTCTATGAACTCATTAGAGAAGAGATAAAAAAGGGGCTGGCACCTTATGGTATTACAATCAGCGAGTTACTGGACGTAGTGCCGACCGGGTTGGAAGAACTGGACAAGGTAATGGCTGGTGGGTTATCAAAAAGGACTTCAACATTGCTTATTGCAGAAGAGACGAAAACGAAACATAATCTCCTTCTCTCTTTTATCAAACAGGGACTGAAAGAGGGTAATGCTGTCATTTACGCTACTTCTAATCGTCCATACCAACAGATAATAGGTGAGCTGCTAATGGATTTTAAGGAACTAAATAATTTCGCGTTGATTGACCTGTATAGAAATATTTATTCCGAGGAGCGAGTTTATGAACTGATAGAGGAGGAGCATCGTTTAATCGTACCTTTGAACAAGATATTGTTTCAGCGCAGCATCGTAAAGACAATAAAAAGCCATTCACATGAAGAGTCAAAGATAGTGGTTATTGATGCATATGACGACTTTTCAAGATATTACAGTTCAGACGAGATACTTGAGCTACTGCAAAATCAAATAGAGGGGTTAAAGAGATGGAATTGCACCAGTTTAATCTCGATTAATCCCCATTCTTATTTAATAAGAAAGGAGGGTGTGGAAGAAGTAAAGAAGAATTTTGAGAACGTTATGATATTAGCCGGAGATGATAATGATGCCTCGGTTTTCATAGAGAAATTGTATCATGGCACGCCGTCTGAGTATATTATTCGCTTGCAGTAGACGAAATGGAAATAGTATATTTCTCATTCCTCTGATGCGCAACCGAGATTTTACCAAATATACTTACTGACTCGTATGAACCGTCAAAAGCTAAAAAGGCGATCAGGTATAACCATGGAAGAAGAGAGAGCATGCACAAGCCCAATACGCCTATCTTCACGCAGAAACGGTGCGAGAAGAAGAATTCGCTTAGTTTCAGTGTCCCATGATTGTCTGCATAATCATTCCCCTTTTCATCCGCAACACCCATTGATGTCAACGTGACCAATGGTATCCACAGAAGGGATAATATCTGAGTTAGACAGAGAATAATAATCAAGGCGATGGAACTCATCTTAAATACTAAATTGTCTATTTTGCCGGTTAACAAAACGGCAAATAGTATAGAGAATAGAATTGTTGCTGAAACCGAATCGAAGAGCGATAAGCATATCCAGGCTATCACGATTATAGGCGCGATCAGCATCGCTATTTTCTTACTGAACAAATCTTCATCGAAGGCGTCATCAATATACTTCAGCCCACCGCCTATTACAGCAAAAGCAAGAATAATTAAGAGTTGTGAAGCCAAATTGTAATCTGAGAGGTACATTTACACGTTATTAGCATTTGTTTACCTCAGCCCGTGTGTGTACGCTGTTCACAAGGAGAACAACGAGAAGATTATAGAAGAAAGCAATTAGTTAAGTTAGTTTATCAAGTCCATAAATCAACCACTTTTGATCGTTGATGGTAGTGCGCATACAATTCTCTACCCCAGGAAAGGGCTCTTTTATCATCACTTATCAGAGCTTTATTATAATCGTATATTCCACTACCTGCGAACAATCCGAGATAAAAAGCGCTATCAGTAAGAGTAAGGGCTATTTTTAGATCTTCTTCCAGCGCGAATAATGTAAAGTTAGGCTCCTGTAAGAATATTTTAAAAGATTCTTCTGTCTCCGCCATTCCTACTATGTTATCTAACACTTCATTCGTCACTATGAGTTCCACATCTATCCTTTGACTTCTTACCAGTTCTTCGACCTTTTCCAGATAATCTAGCTGAAAAATAGGATAGATACCCTTCAATTCGTTAGCGTTTTCAAGTACTTGAAGGAGGGTGGTATGAGATTTGAAAAAGTCAGCAGGCGTATCTGCTATTATCATAGAATCCTTCAACCACCCAATCTTCTCCATCAGATGCGTTGGAATACCGCTGAGGTCATGCGTAAGCCAGAACTCATCGTGCTTATGCAACACCTCAAGTGTATCCACCATATCTACCAATTTTAATGCTATAATCTCACCGATCTTCGTCAAGCCGTAGTTTCTATCTTCATCTTCAAAAACGATTTTATTCTTCTCAAGGTCGCGTAATGTGTGTATAGCACTCGTGGAACTTACTGCCAGCTCTTTTCGCAATGCGCTTAACCCTTTCTTCCGCTCCCACAAAGCGTCAATGATACTTCTTCGCTGCTCGGAGCAAATGGCGATACGAATCCGATTTTGGATATTCCCTTGCTTCTTTTTCACTTCCGACATTGTCCCCGCTATCGCTTTTCCCGTACCCGCTATGGTATCTATATTATCAGTAATGGCTGCCATTAAGGTGATAATTCTTAAATGCGGTATGTATAGTTAATGGATTGTAATATTACTCACTTCAAACAATATTGCTCTGATCGAAAAGTTTTTATAGCCATTCACCAAAACTATCATTGTGTACTAAAGTGAACTTGGAGTACTTGAGGAATACGGGAACGGAAAGTAAAGGTTCAGAAGATTTAGCAGTCCGGTCACTCAAGTCGGGTGCCATGGATTACGTGGTTAAAGGTGCTGATTCGTTTCGAGACCTGCCCGGGACGACCGAGCGTGTGCTTTGTGAATGGGGAAACCTCACTGCCCGGAAGCGGTTAGAGGGCGATATTTTAGAGGAACAAAGACTCATTGAGTCATTAATCCCGAATTCTTCGATTGCTACCTTTGTCGTTGATGCTGAGCACAAAGTAAGTCACGGGGATAACGCCTGTGAAAAGCTTACGGGTGTAAAAGCTGGAGATATACTGGGCACTGATAATCACTGTACGGCTTTTTATGACCCTAAGCGTCCCTGCGTTGCGGATATAGCTATTGACGGCAAGTTAGAAGATATGGGCAGGCATTATAAAACCTATACAGAATCTCCCCTTATACCAAACGGTATTCACGCCGGAGGCTGGTATCCCCATTTAGGGGGTAAAAGGCGATATATCATCTTCGATGCTGCACCCCTATATGACCTCAACGGTAAGCTGATAGCAGCCACCGAGACATTGCAGGACATTACCGCGCGGAAACAGTTGGAAGAGGCGACACTAAAGATATTTGGATGCACATTGAAAGAGCATTTTGTTAATAAGCATCCCGGCGAGTTATCGCCACAGAAACAACCAGATGGTACAGTCCGTGTGAGCCGGGATATAACAAAAGAAGTGGAGTTAGGAGAGCGGCTAAAAGAGGAGCGGGACAGCCTGAGTTTGATATTGGAAAGCATGGCTGATGGTGTGTACATCATATCAAAGGACTATGAAATAGAGTTTATGAACAGGGTTTTGATTGATGAGTTGGGAGACCATCTCGGAGGTATTTGCTATAAAGCGTTTCATAATAGGGAAGAACCCTGTCCGCTATGCAAAAGTGCAGAGGTAATGAAAGGGAAGATAGTGCGTTGGGAATGGCACGCACGCAGGATGAACAGGACTTATGACCTTATTGAGACGCCGCTGAGGAACGTTGACGGTACCATCTCAAAATTGACGATATTCCGGGACATCACTCTGCGGAAGCGGATGGAGAAGAAGCTGGATGAATCCTCTAAGTTCCTTGAGACCGTTATAGATAACATTCCAGATACAATCAGCCTGAAGGATTCGGAGCACCGTCTCGTGCTGGTCAATAAGGCATATTGCAGCAGAGCAGGGCTTACTAAGGGCGAAATAATTGGGAAGGTAGTCTTCCGGCAAAAAGATAATGAGGTATTACAAACAGGAAAAGGGTTAGACATCCAGGAACAGACTTATACCGACAGAGAAGGTAATCGCCACGATGTCTTGGTAAGAAAAGCGCCATTGATAGACGAGTTAGGAAAAGTATCTCATGTTCTGACAATAAGTAATGATATTACCGAGCACCGGCGTGCGGTTGAGAGGCTCAGGCGGTCCAGGGAGAAATACCGTACCCTCACCGAGAATATGTTTGACATTGTCTACTCTGCTGATTCTAAAGGGGTTTTTACCTACGTCAGTCCTCAGACAAAGCGATATGGCATAGACCCCTATGACTTAATATCAAAGAATTTGCTGGAGTTCGTTCATCCGGAAGACCGGGCGAGAATAGCAAAGGATTTTCAAAGGTCAATAGAAAAAGGCGAGGAATTCCCCTCCACGTTCAGGATAATAGACGCGGAAGGACAGGTCTATTGGCTCGAGGATAGAGGCAAAATCCAGCGTGACCGGAACGGAAACATCGCGGGAGTCTCAGGAGTACTTCGTGACGTTACAGAGCAGAAACGTGCAGAGGAGGAACGAGTACGGCTCATGAACGAGCTGGAAGCAAAGAACGCCGAACTGGAGCGGTTCACGTACACCATCTCTCACGACTTAAGGTCGCCTCTTATTACCATTCAGGGATTTACAGACGTGCTTCGTGACGATCTAGCACAGAATGAAAAAGAACGAATGGAAAGCGATTTGAAGTATATAAAAGAAGGAGCGAAAAAGATGGAACGGCTGCTGGAAGACACGTTGCAACTCTCCCGTATCGGTCGTGTCGTGAACCCGCCAGAAGACGTCCCGTTTGGAGATATTGCTCGAGAAGCGCTGTTGCAAACCGCCGAGCAGATAAAATTGAGTGGGGTTGAAGTTGCTGTGGCTGATGCACTACCCACTGTTCACGTTGACCGTATGCGGATAGAGGAGGTGCTGGTGAATCTCATAACGAACAGCATAAATTATATGGGCGAACAGCCAAATCCCAAGATAGATATTGGTTATCGCATGGACGGCGAAGAGACCGTATTCTTTGTGCGGGATAACGGTATAGGAATAGAGAAGAGCCAGCATGAGAAGGTCTTCGACCTCTTCTATCGCGTGGATAACAGTAGCAAGGGAACGGGCACCGGGCTTGCCATTGTGAAACGGATAATCGAGGTGCACCGGGGTCGTGTATGGATAGAATCGGAAGTGGGTACGAGTTGCACGGTTTGTTTTACGCTACCCATCTTACTATAATATAATCCCAAACTCCGAATCCCAAAATATTTAGGATTACTACCCACAGGATATTGAGCAATTGCTTGATAAGCGCAAGAAATCCAGGGCATATTTATATAATACCCGATGACCTATGTTTCCACTGGATGGTGCGGTATAAAAAGGGGATGGGGAGAGGGAAAGGTATAACGGTCCGAAAAATGAAGCAAACGCTAATCGCAGCTATAATATCACTCGCTTTTGGTTGCACCGCATCCGCGGCAGGGGCGTTAAATACAGCTATATAAAAAGCAAAAAGTGAGGTGAGGAAGAAAAAAGTGAAAAACGGAAAAAGGGGAAAAATTGGAAAGGGAAAGGTAGAGGGAAGGGCAAAAGTGCTGATATTCGTAGTTCTTTGCACAGCGCTGGCGTGCGTAAGCATTGGGTACGTTTCTGGAGCTACAATTTATGTGCCCGACAGCTATGCAAAGATTCGATGGGCGGGGGATAATGTATCCGCTGGTGATACGATAACGAGATACTCATATATATCGGTGAATACAACAGTTGCAGGAAAACCTGCGCTATTCGCCGCTCATTGGACTGATAATGTTGCTTTGAGTGGATACATATTCGCAACGAACAACAGTAGTAGCGAATGGGTAAACGACTCGTTCGTTAGCATGACGGGAACTGCAAACTGGTCAAACGTGACGAAGACGTTGAATTCGACCGCGGGTATTGCTATTGGATGGCGAATATATGCAAACGACACCTCAGGTAATTGGAATGACACCGGGGTCCAGACTTTGACAACGAGGCTGCCAGGGTTAACTCCAAAGCCAGACAGGGTGAAGGCTGGCGAATTCGTTACCATAGAAGGAACAGGTTTTGGAGCTAATGAATCGGTGACATTAAGCAGTTGCATCTCTGATATTGCAATAAATGTTTCAAATGGAAAATATAACTATAGCTTAAGGGATTTCAATGTTTCCGATTCCAATACAGGTCTTTCGGTTAGTGTACGTGAGGTAGAGGATAACATGACGATAACCCTAAGAACGTCTTCATTCTCACACAGGATAAACAATGATAGTACTGTTAAACTCGGTCTGGAATTTGAATATAATGAAACTACGAGAACAGCAGAAGTGACCAGTGGGAAGTCCACACCAGCGGGTGTATATGAAATCATAGAGGTCTCTGGAGTTGCGTATAGCAATGATACCGCAGTTAACATGACCATTACGGTTACCAATAATGTTACAACAGATGCAAACGGGTCGTTTAAGATGGTTATTAACACGCATGGAATGCCTGAAGGGGAACACGAAATAACTGCCGACGGCGCTGAGGCTACACTTACAATTACAACCCCGACTTTAACCGTAACGCCAGCAATTGTGAGCGTGGGTAAGCTTGCAACCATAGAAGGAACAGGTTTTGGAGCTGATGAATCGGTGACATTAAGCAGTAGCATCTCTGATATTGCAATAAATGTTTCAAATGGTAAATATAACTATAGCTTAAGGGATTTCAATGTTTCCGATTCCAATATAGGTCTTTCGTTTAGTGTACGCGAGGTAGAGGACGACATGGCGATAACCATAAAGACGGATTCCTCCTCATATACGATAAACAATCGTAATGCTATCACACTCGGCTCCAAACTCGGCTTCGTATTTGATTATAACGAAATTACGAGAACATCAGAAATGACGTGGTCATCCCTACCAGTGGGTGAATATGAACTCATAGAGGTCTCCGGAACCGCATATGGCAACGCTACCGCAGTTATCATGAACATTGCAGTTACCAATAACGTTACAACAGATGCAAACGGGTCGTTTAAGACAGTTATTGACACGCATGGAATACCTGATGGGAAATACAAAATAACTGCCGACGATGCTGAGGCTACACTTACAATTACAACTCCGATTTTAATGGTAACGCCAGACACCGTACTATCCGGGGATTTCGTTACGATAGAAGGAACGGGTTTTGAACCAGGTGAACCAGTGACATTAAGCTGCTGTGTATCTGATCTTTTGATAAATGTTTCTGATGGTAAATATAACTACTGGTCAAAGAATTTCAATGTTTCGGATTCAAATACAAGTTTCTCGTTTAGTGTACGGGAAGTAGAGGATGACATGACGATAACAATAATGATGGCTTCGTCCACATATACGATACACAATCGTAGTGCTTACAAACTCGGCTTCGTATTTGATTATAATGAGGCTACCAAAACAGCAAAGGTGACCAGTGGGACATTCATATCAGTGGGTGTTTATGAAGTCATAGAGGTCTCCGGAACCGCATATGGCAACGCGACCGCAGTTATCATGAACAATACGGTTACCAACAGGGTTATGACAAACACAACCGGAGGGTTTAAGACGGTTATTGACACGCATGGAATACCCACAGGGGAATACAGAATAACTGCCGATGGTGCTGAGGCAGCTCTAACAATTATAACCGCTATTATAACGCCACCAACAATAACAAATCTTCATGCAGTTCCAAACACCGGCGTAAATGTGACTACCCCCACTATTGTTAGTGCAACCGTAACAGACGATGTAAAACTGAGCGGTGTGGGATTCTTCGTTATAAACAATCAGACCAAGAAGTATGTATACGGAGAGAACCTGACTGGAAAAGGTGTTAACGACACGTATAGCGCAGTATGGGATGCGACAGAATTTGAGATGAAGAACGCGACGAGTTATTCTGGTACGCCAGTATCGGCAATCAAAGATTACATTCCAGGGATGTATGTTGTCAGCGGTAACATAACACTTAATGCAACGTCTGAACAAGAATTTGCAATTGCCCTATTCGACATGAATGGAACACTGTTTACCATTGTTTCAAAAGAGTGGAAGAACTATTCGGTGGAGCCAGGAAATACTACGTTCACTCCGTTTGCAGTTACCGAGGAGAAAGAAATGATAGATTTAACAACACTCACGCTAACAGGTGCACCAGAAGACCATTTCAATGTCTCGTTGATGAATAATAAATCGGTGCCAAAGGGTGAATATATGGTGGGAATGTATGCTGTGGATACTGCAGGATATGAGGCTATTAACAAGACACCTGTAACAGTCGGCATAGCAGATACCGAGGCTCCAGTGATCAACAGCGTTGTGTTGAGCACATATGAAACAACAGCCAAGCAGCCAATAACCGTGACAGTGAATGTAACGGACATTGTTGGAGTGACGAGTGTAACCGCCGAAGGGGTAGCCCTCACGCAAAAGGCTGAAAGAGACACCTGGATTGGAGTCATAACTGCTGTGGAGGGTACGAATGTAATCGTGAACGTAACGGCTAAGGATGCAGCAGGCAATGTAGCTTATAACAACACAACGACATATAATGCAACAGCAATAGCACCAACACCAACACCGTCACCTACACCAACAGTAATATATAAAGGCGGCGGTGGCGGCGGTGGCAGCGGTCCCGATGACACCGATGGTGATGGCTACAGCGACATGCAAGAAATGATTATAGGGTCCAACCCGGAAGACCCCTGTGACCCCGATCCGAACTGTGTAGCATGCCTGGCATTATCAGGCAAGCCCGCACCCGTCGTCACACCGGCAGCAACGTCACGACCCCGAGCGACAGTTGAATATTTGCCCACTCCGACTCCAGCACCATCTGCAACACCCACGTCAACGCCTTTATCACCCTCTTTAGGTCCGGGGAAACCCCTTATCCTGACGGTAGTATTACTCGCAGTAATAGTATTAGTGGTCGTCATATTTTTCCTGCTCCGCAAATATAAAACGGTAGAGCGAGAAGACCGGGAGAAGGAGAGAATTATGTGGCGATGAATAAATAATAAATAGGTATGTAGGTGTGGGAGAAAGCCTGAGACGACGATACATACAAAGAATGCATCCACTCGCTTATGACCACCTGAAGAAGGTGCTGGCAGATAAGAAGCTTACAGGACCTGACGAGAGGTGTGAATATTATCCGTGCCATTTCATGGGTCAGGATTGCACGTGGTGCTTTTGTCCGTTTTATCCCTGTGAAGACCCGCAACCCGGCGGAGAGTGGGTACAGATGAAGGACGGTGGACGTATCTGGGGCTGTTCTAACTGTTTCTGGGTACATAAACCGGAAGTTGCAGATGCTTTTATGAAGGAGTTCCAGAAGAGGGGGATAGACGATGTAGAAGAACTGGAAACGCGAAAAGAGGATTTAAATGCGATATTTAGTATCGTGAAAGAGCGCTTTCCCCCGAAGCCGTAAAAATGAATCTACTCTTAGATCAGGTCATTATCTTCGTAATTGCCTTATTTATAGACCTCTGGATTGGCGACCCCCCGGAACGGTTAGAAAAGTTTTATCCTATCGTCTGGATAAGCCGGTTAATGTATTTCTTTGACCGGATGACGCTACGAGGAAATGAACGCCGGGAACGAATGCTTGGTGCCATGTATGCAATACTCATAGTCACTGCTTTTTCCGTGCCCTGTCTGATGCTCTCTCTTTTAAAGTCAGAGGTCTTATATATCGTTTTTAGTGCGATTATTTTCAAGATGACATTCACGCTAAAAGGGTTGGAGCGATATGGGCTAAATGTCTGGAGCGCGGAGAATTTAGAAGCTAAAAGAGCGGCAGTATGGAATATAGTCAGCCGGGACGTGTCGGATATGGACATGAAACATCTCGACTCGGCGACTGTGGAATCCGTGGCTGAGAATCTGACCGACAGTGTTATAGCACCGTTCTTATATTTCTTTCTCTTCGGTACCTCTGGTGCTATGATTTACCGCGTGATAAATACTTCGGATGCTGTTGTTGGCTACCGAACTAATCGTTACGAGCATTTCGGCTGGTTCTCTGCGAAAGCGGATGACGTGTTGAATTACATACCAGAGCGAATAGCGACGGGTTTGATTTTAGTGACGAGTAAGTCGCGGTTACGCGATGTGAAGATTTTAACAACCGAAAATGTACGTGTTCATCTGACAATTGTGGCGATGAGTTCTGCGTTACGTGTACACTTAGAGAAGCTCGGGTATTATTCGGTGGCTGGTACTGGCTTTGAAGATGCCAGTGCAAAGCATATCACAGGTGCAATACGGATAGTAAAACGAAGCACTTTTATTTTCGCTGCGGGTTACCTGATAGTTACGTCGCTTCTCTATGTCATGTGGTGTTGAATTAAATATCAAGCATACACTTATTGTATTTTATACTCATGGACGAAGAGAAGACAGTCGAACGTAAACAAATCTACCATGGCAGGGTTATTCAGTTGCGAGTTGATACCGTCTCCGTACCCGGGGGTAAGACGAAACAGCGTGAAATCGTCGTGCATCCGGGTGCAGCAGCGATTGTCGCTTTGAAGGAGGAAGAGGTGTTGTTAGTGGAGCAATACCGGAAGGCAGTAGAGAGTACAACTTTAGAGATACCCGCAGGCACTCTTGAGGCAGGCGAATCGCCCGAGGAATGTGCCAGTCGGGAGTTAATCGAGGAAACCGGGTTTCAAGTGTCGAACATAGAAAAGCTGGTCGCATTTTTCCCATCGCCGGGGTTCAGTAGCGAGGTAATACACATCTTCAAAGCGAGCGGGTTAACGAAAGTTCCGGATTATGAGCCGGAACTTGCAATACTCTTCCTTCCGCTGGCTGAACTATTGGCGAGAATTAGAACTGGCGAGCTAAAAGACGGTAAGACCGTAATTGGCGTGCTAATGGCTTCTGCATTCTGTACAGATAGTTATCATGAATAAAATCGAATTTATTGTTGACGAGAGAGAAGGAAGAACGAGAAAGTTAAGGTGGTGTGTGTGAACAAGCTGCAACATGCAGGGTGCAAATTGGTTATGAGCCTTACTAAACTGTGTTTTTTAAGATTATTGAATTTAAGCCTGGTGCTTTTTTTGGTGTTGCTCTACGGTGTCGTAACTGGCGCATGTATGAAAGTAGAAGTGGTGGATGGACAAAAAGAAGTCAGAGGTTTGACTGATCTCGATTTTAATGATGATGGCTATATCAATCAATTGGACCTTGATATATTGAAGTCGCACTTTAACGAGCGTTATACCCGGTATGTACCCTGGGATTTGAACGCGGATTTAAAGTGCGACTACCGTGATTTTTATTATTTCAGGGACCATGTACCGCTGAATTATCGCTACCAGGTGGAGAGCAACATCACAGTTTGGAATCTATCGAATTATACAATCGAAGAGAACAAAAAGCCTGCAATTATTCTTGATGAGGTCATTTATCCACAAAATCCGGAGCGAGTAATAACATGGCTAAAACGGTACACGAGCCTTGAATCGCCTAAGGACGACTCAGCGGTTTGTATTCAGTACACTCGTGACCTCTGCCGGCTGGCGTACAAAAGTTTAGGACCGAAGACGATGGCATGGGGGTCTTCTGATGTTCACGCCTACGGGATGATATATACCGGCGGCAACTGGCGCGATTTAGCTAATTGGTACATAATAGACCCATACTGGAAATTCTACGCCTTTGATAATCTCTCGATTTCGGGGGGCTTCCATGATACACAATCAATAAAGATACTCATGGATGAGGGGTGCTATGGCTATTGGGCTATCTATCTGTCGGTAGATTATCAGAATAATACGGTTTATGACCCTTATAAAGCGGAATACCGTGTAAGGGATTTTCGAGAAGACTGAAACCCACAATGAATGCGGTCTTGAAAGCTGCTGTGGAGTCAGTTCCTCCTCTACTTGCGCCTTCCCCGCTTCCGCTTTACCACGAGCCACGACAACACCACGGCAATGGCAATGAGTACAATCAGAGCCACGAATAGGTTCGCATTCGATAACTTACCCTTCTGCGACTCCTTTACTTCCAGATGCACCTCGTAACCTGCAGTTTCGTGGCGCCTCTCGGTATCCACATCACGAAACACCAGTTTAAAAGGCATTTTGAGTACGCCATAGCCCCGGTCCGTAGTATAGACATCGAAAGAAGCAGAGAAGACGTCCCCTACTTCCATGTCACCGATGAAATATTCAGAAGGCAGTATTCTGACTCCTTCTATCGCATCAGGCACCACCGATACCGCTTTTATATCCTTCGTCATAGCATTAGCCACGTCAAAATCTATCTTCGCCGCGTCTCCGCTAAAGACAGATTCAGGTGCATTTACTAAGATAAGCTTCACATCTGCTATGCTCCTCACGGGTATATAAGATTCGAGCTCGTTTTGATGTGTATTATCCCCATTCTTGTAGTTAACCCAAAAAGCGAACTGTTTAAGTCCTGTTTCGTCAGAAGCCGCTGCTTTGGTCGTACTTACTGGTTGTGTTTGAAGCGATAAATTTACCGCTTTCTTCTCGTACGCACCCAAATCCCCTATGAATATTCGCTCCGGCGTGAATTCTAATCCTGTGCTTAAAGGTCGCGCATACACATTCACACCATGAACAGAATTAGGTCGGTTATTCACCACTATTATCTCTATCCCGACCGGTTCGTTGAGCGAAATCTCAGAAGGAATGTCCTTCTCTATTAGCTCCACTTCGCTGCCGGCCACCTTCACGGGAATAGGGAAACGTACATTTTCGCCATTGTTCACTTCTATGTAGACTTCAGTGAAATAAGTGCCATCGGGGACATAGGCATCGGCTTTTATCGGTAAAGAGATTTTTATGCTCCCTCCACCTCCTAAAGAACCCACGTTGTAGTATTCTGAGTGGCGCGAGCCTTGTTGCAGCCATTCTATCTCTCCGCTGCTGCTCAACCGTATGGTTTTTATCTCAGCACTTACTGCGGATGTTATTGCGGTAGTAGTAGTGTCACCCGAATATCCCGTGATCGTTGTTTCCGTCTCTGACGACTGTGTATCCATATTCTCTATCGTGACCGTAATGGTACCGGTATCGCCGGGCATCAGGACTGCCGGCTCTACCGTGTAATTGGTAATCATAACGGCAGGACCCTCCCCCGCAGCAGCAGACACTGAGAGCAATAATAAGGCAACTGCAAAGAGCGTTATGACTTCCTCTTTCTGTTTCTGCATTTATTTTGTATCCTCAACTTAAGATAAGATAAGATATGCGCCAGTCATAAAAAGACCTTTCAAAAAGAAAGTTAAGTTATATGATTTAAATGCCCTTTTAACCAAATTATACTGAACAACAATAAAATGGCAGAGAAACCGCAAAACAGAGATACAATGCCAGTTACGGAAATGGTAGGCTTAGTTTTCGCTTTACTGATTGCGATAGTCGTAATTGGCATCTCGCTTTTTTCCTTTGTTGTAGATTTAATCTTAAAATTTGATATATATGGCATCGTAGTTGATTTAATATTCTTAGGAGTTGGCATCTTTCTCGGTTATTTCGCCATTCGCATGTACAGGAAAGCGTCATATTACGAAAGTTTGATGGATACCGCTTTTGACCGCGGGATATATGAGCGATTAGAACCGGTGTTGAGGAAAGTAGCAGAGACGCATGTGGAAATGGAAACAGTAGAGAATCGTCTGGGTAAGATTAACCACATGGTTCAGACGGTGATAGACGAGCAGGTGAAGATGGGAATCCGTCCGGGAATAGAGGTGGAGAAATCCATATCTCCTGGAACTTCTGTGAGTTTCGTGACCAAAGTTATCCTTCTGGTTATCTTATCCATGTCGGGCTTCATATTCATGATTAATACCTCGTTTAGTATGGCACATCTCGCAACGTTAGGCTTTTTCGTGGCATGGTGGCTGCTCATATCTGCGGAATTTGAAGTGCTTGACAAAAACGAGGCATGGGTAGTCCTCTTTTTGCCCATTATTCTGGTTCCTTTTAGTTTCATGTTTCTTAGTATTGCCGGTTTATCTGGGCCAAATAATATACTCGGTATCTTTTATGCTTGCCTGGCGCTATACGTCCTCTTATACTACACATGGGCTGTGTACGAGACAAAAGGGACGCTGCCTTTCAACCTCGACTTTTTACGTCACATCAAGCGCAAGTGAACGGGAAAGAAAAAAGCGAAAAGTTTATAAAGAGAAATAAGAGAATAGCGATACGAGGTGTAAAATGAACAAGAAATTAGCAGGGGCTATAATAGCAGTAGTTTTGCTAGGGGTACTGATGGCAGGCTGTGTGCAACCGGAGGAGACGCCAGCACCGGCACATACGCCAACACCGGCACATACGCCGACGCCGACGGCTACACCCGTCACCGCGCTGAAACCGTCACCGCAAATGACGGCGAGCTGTGATATGTGTCATGGGCAGGTAGAGACAGCGAATCTGGAGAAGCATGTGAAGGGCGGACTGTTGCTAAATGGTAAACCTGGCTGCTTTGATTATGCAGGGCAGTCGCATCTTGCTAACTGTCACGGAGGCGCGAATGCCACTGTACATACCGTTCATCCATCAGCAACAGTTGGATGCATAGTATGCCACGGCAAGATACCTACGATACCGGAGAAAGGGCCAGGCGGCACGACCTGTGAGGAGTGTCACGGCTATCCAGACCCGTTAATGCGGAGCGAGAGTAATCTGGTGAATATCCACCTTTCACGGGGCAAAGCCTGCACGGTTTGCCATGTTGGGGAGATCTCGGAGATACACAAGCTGAGATAAACAAGCCTGCTTTTTATCCTCTACCCCTTTCTTTTTTTTTTGTAGTTGTATGATTTACACAGTAAAAAATCCAGGCATCAAATTAATTACTACTAATCTCTAGAATTTATCAAAAGACAAAAAATGAAACTACCTTCGTTAAGCTTATTTGCTGACAAATCAGGTCAAAAACGGAAGTAAGCAGCACCGACTGGGTTGACTTTTTAACGCTACCAGCAAAAAGCCCCTCCATTAAAGGATAGCTTCCCTGGGTACTTTCCGATAAGTTTTGTGTGGTACCCACGGTAGTAACAGGAGATGGCGATGGTTCCTGTATTCCACTACCTTCACCCTCTTTGACGAAGAATACTTTCACTATGCTCGTACCTGGTATAGTAACTTTATAAGTCCCGGGTAGCTCCTTCGCCACCATGAAATGTAGCGTTTCCGATGCGCCACTGTCCAGCGTAACCGCAGCCTCAGCTTCCTTTTCACCATTTATGAACAGAGTTATCGTTTTCGTTCCCCCTTGCCCCTCGTTCTTCACAGCAACCGAAATTGTGACTGGTTCACCGGGCTTTACCTCAAATTTGTCCGTTTGCACATCCGTCACAATAAATTTAGAGCCTTCTATTACCGCCCCTTTCAACGGCTGCGGATGCGGGGATACCTCTGCTTTTTTTATCTCCTCTGGTCTACGCACGAAGAATTGGAGGGTTGTTAGTTCTTCTAACGAATTGGTGATTGGTCTTATTATACCTAAATTCTCCAGGTCATCCCTATTACCACTGCATGCGGACTCAACGAGGTCTCTTACGTCATCAAAATGTTCATCATTAGCAGTACTAAACATCCTCTTAAGACTGCTTGTCACCTCTAAATTTTGGTTTATTTCATTTATCTTCGCCTTGTTCAGGCGGTTATACGCATATACGTCCAGAGTATACATACCATACAACCACCATGATGGAATTGTCTTTGTGTACACTACGTACACATCGCTCTCGTAAGTTCTACGATTCACTTCCAGGTGATCCATCGAAACAACATGCCCCTGATGGTCTTTTATGACAAAGAAGAAATCCGCTGCTACGTATCCACCGTAATTCACGTCCCGCAGTTCCGTATACACTTTGAGTGTGTTCCCATGAGCGAAACTATTATTCGCGGACACATAATCGTTCAATCCCCCGGTATCGGGACTAATCACTGCTTTCATTGCGCTCACAGCAGCAGTAGCCGAAAGAAGGAATATAACTAACATCGTTACGCTTACCAATGTGCTTCTTCTCCATCCCGTCATTTCTTCACTCCATTTATCTTTGTACATAAAGTATAACTTTCCTCTATTTAAGACGCGGATTTACACGGACTTATTTATGTTTAACATTGTTGATTTTAACCGGCTGTCTGTGTTCTTCCGGTTTTACTTAAAAATATACCTTTTCCCTGATTAAAAGCGAATATATTTTATTTATCCCCCCTCTAATATATCGAATAATATATCTATCAATCATATCGAAAGATGAGAATCAAATTGTTTGCGTTACTCGTCACTGTATTCCTCGTTGCCACTGCGCCTTCCCTCTGTATGGAGAAAGGGAATAGCACCAGCGAGGTGATTCCACCGAATCCCACAGGATTCATAGGGTCGTGGCATCCCGTGCCTGAGTGTGGACAGTGTCATGTTACGCTTCTTACCGGGGAAGAGTTGCGATCAAAACTCGGGTCTTGCAGGTGTCATGACAAAGCATATATTACCGGGGGAAAGATAGACAGGGATAAGATAAGGACTGTCGCGCATGGTTCAAAGGTCTGCGTGGATTGTCACATAGGCAGTGGGATGCTAATCAGTGCGGGGAATAGGAATATACCCTCTAATGGCCTTCATCGTGCCCATGAGCGGGTAGCGTGTCAGGCATGTCATGGCAATGGTAGTAACCCGATAATACCGAATACCGCTAATTGCACTTCCTGTCATCTCGGCGGCGTTCATACCATTCATGGTAAGGAAACGGGCGAGTTATGCGTTGTCTGTCATGGTGCATTTGGGATAAAATATAAAGCGGAGGGTTATCAGGGGGTAGAGGGAGTCCCGGTAGTAGTAAAACCGAAAGCGGTAGAATATCCCACTATATTAAATACATTAAAAGCATTGATAAAGTTTATAGCAGGAAGATAGAGGGAGAAACAGAAGATGAAAAGAAGCATCTTTGCCGTTGTTTGTATTAGCATATTGACTGTCACCATCCTTACAAATGCATGTATAAACCTGGGAGAAGTGCCGGTTATAAACCTGAAAGCGGAGGTTAGTACGGCGGATGGAAAGACGACACTGAAAATTGTCAGTGTGGAGCAGGGTACAGTCAGTTTGTTGAGGAGTCCGAAGGGTACTTCCGTTAATTTCCCGAGTGTGGATGCAAAGGCAATAATCAATTCTGGCCGTGGTGGTGTCAGTTATTGGGCGGCGAAGGAATACCGGGGTGCAGGCACGTATGAGTTTGTACTCGGCTTTGAGAAGGACAGGGAACCCCAAAAGGGCGATTTAGTGAAGGTAATCGTCCGGGCAACAAATGAAAAGGGAAAGGCGATAGCGGGGGCAGCGCAAGAGATAATATGGAAATGAGATGAGATGAGATGAGAAATGGAAACGGGAGATATTTATATAATCTTTGCTTGTTTCTTGTTGCTATTTGATTTTATCCTATTGTTAAAGACAAAGCAGGAAGAGGAGAAGAAAAAGAAGCGTGAATATGCTTTCTTCGCTTCTGCCATCGCTTGCGTGCTGGTTGTCGCCTCATACTTCCGGCTCACAATGGCGTTTGTGAATAATAACTTCCGGTTACAGGAAGTTTACACGTACAGTTCATCTGGCTTAGCCCTGCAATATAAGTTGGGCGACCCCTGGATAGGCAGTAGCGGGTCAATGCTATTCGTAATTCTCACTTTTGCGCTATTATATTTTGTGTATCGGTTTACCGGGCTGGGGAAAGAGAGCGAGTTTCGCAGTACCACCTACAAAATAATGGACCTATTTCTTATCTCTCTCATCCTCGTCACCCTGCTGAAGAGCCCTTTTGAACGTCTGTCTGTGACCCCGCCTGATGGTGCAGGTCTCAATCCGCTGTTGCAAACGTTCTGGGTGCTTGTTCATCCACCCGTGGTCTTCCTGGGGTACGTATTTGTCTTCTTCGCATTCGCGCTGATGCTAGCGGGAATGATAATAGGGGAAAGTGATAATCAAGAATTAAGGACTACCTTAAAACGTTCTTTGTGCGCGGCATGGCTGTTCCTGGCATTAGGAATTGCGCTTGGCGGTTGGTGGTCTTACGAAGTTCTCGGCTGGGGCGGCTACTGGGCATGGGACCCGGTGGAGACGGCGTCTTTACTGCCCTGGCTCGCTCTCACCGCTTACTTTCATCTGCCTGCGGGGAGCAAAGACCTGTCGAAAGAGTTCACGCTTATGGTTACGTTTTCTTTGATTATCTTCGCCACTGCACTGACACGAGGGGGGCTATTGGAATCGGTTCATGCATTTGGTGAATCAACTGTCGGTCCCGTACTCCTGGCGTTTGCTGTTTGCGTAGTTTTATACTTCTTCTATCTCGCGATGAGGGCGGACAAACCGCTTTTTGCTTTTGAGATTGACACTTCTTCTCTTCGCTCTATCTCTATTTTTACTGCCTACTGGTCGCTGATGCTTCTGTTAATGGTATGCTTCCTCTTGATTGCACTACTAATATTGAACCAATTTATCAGCGGCAGCCCGATGACCATGGACCTGGAGGATAGACTGCGAACCTATAACTACTTTTGCTACCCCCTCACGCTCGCCTTTGTAGCCGCTTTAATGGGTTGTAACGTCACGCTAAAGGTGAAGAAATATGTCTTGATACTCATAACTCTACTGGGCATTGGCGTGGTTCTAACATTGCTCAGGCAGCCCACACCGAATCCACTGGCTAACTTCGGGCTTCCACTTCTGCTCGTGGCAGGGATTGCGATTGCACATAAAGCTATGCGGTCATTACAAAAGAAGAAGCAAACTTCACACGTATTGGGTATAACCCTCGTGCATCTCTCCGTCATAATTATCTTATTAGGCGTGTTTATCAGCGCCACTGCGGTTATGGAGAGTGGCGACATTCCCGCAAAACCCAACTCCGTTATTGACTCCTCAGGAGTGGAGATGAACTTGAATAATTGCACGGTACAACTGGGTACAGGAAGCGTTTACTCCCGAGCAGGTCATGCCTTCACACTCCCGGAATACTCAGCCTTAAAGGTGGACGTGGCAATTAAAGAAGGTGGTACGGTTCATAACGAAATCATGGCGATGTATTACTATACAAATTATGGCGTGGTATCCAGGCCTTTAATTATTTCCTCTTTAACTGGCGACATTTACGTCTTCATGCAACCCACCCAAAACTCCAGTAACTCCTTACGTTACGCCCTTATGGGCATGGAAGAACCACCCGAAGATTTTTTCATCCGGGTAAAGCGGATCCCCCTGGTATGGCTTGTTTGGCTGGGGATAATAATACAGGGAATGGGGATGGCGATACTGTTAAGCCGCGAATTTCGTAAAATTTAGAAATCTTTATATAGGGCTAATTATCATTTGTGATACGGTGATAGAAATGTTAAATAGAATACGAAGTTTCTCCTTCAGCCCGTCAAAGGAGTTCGCGGCAGCGAGGGGGGATACGGTAGGTGATGCGTTCAAGTACTTCGTGCCGCTTATGGCTTTCTTCGCGTTAATTCTGGCTATCGTGGCGGCTGGAGGAATGCAAATGCTTGGCATACCGGCGATTAGTAGATTTGCACCTCTGCTCGGGGTGGGTGCTTTTGTGGGCATACTCATCATTGGCATATTCGCAGCTATGTATATCAGTGTATGGCTTCATATCTGGACCTATCTGTTAGGTGGCAGGGAGGGGTTCAAACAGACAGTAAAAGCGGTTACGTATGGTTCAACACCGTGCTTAGTGCTGTGCTGGGTTCCTGGAGCGAACATCCTCATTGCACCGATATGGTCACTACTGTTAGTGATTAACGGCTTGATAGAGCTACATGAGATGTCAGCCGGAATGGCTATTCTTTCGGTGGTATTCGCGATTCTCGTACCTCCTCTTATAGTCGGATTAGTAGCTGCTGCTATTGTTCCAATGGTGCTCTGATTACATCACAAACCTCATCAGTCGTCAGTAGATTGGCTGTCGTTTATTAACTCCTCATTCAATCGCTGCTCTATTAGTATCTTCTCCGCTTCTTCAAAGCTGCATTTATACTTCTTCTGGATTGCTTTTGTTCCAGTAAGATACTTTTGCGAGTTGCTTCTTCTTGTATCCGGTCGTTTATGGTTGCTCTTGCCTGTATCTTTACCTTTTTCGTCAGGAACAACGTCAGCACGCCTTCTCGGTAGCTGCCGCAGAATAGCATCGAAGACCTCTTCAAACCTGTACCGTTTAGGGGATAAATCCAATTTTATTCCGTGTTTCGCATGCAGTTCATGCAGCGAAATGCTCAGTAAAAGCCGTTTATCATCCATCTTCTTTAATCGCTAAACAATCATTCTGCCTCATTTAGTATGTTTCTTTCGTTCAATTATGGCTTTTTTCACGTCATTGTGGCTTGCATTTAAAACCAGGTCAAAGTTTATTTTAGCATCCTGTGAAAAAAGATACACAATGACCACCTCGAAGAACGAAACCCCCGTAGCATCATGGTTCGATTACGATTACTTCGCCGAAGAGCAAAAAGCACTAAAATGTATGACCGTCATTTTGAGAACCACAGGCTGTTACTGGCGAAGATGCACGATGTGTGGCTTCTGGCACGAATCCGCAAACGTCTCACAGTCTGACATCTTAGCTCAACTGGAACGTTCGTTACGAAACCGACCAGATGAAGAGTTCATACTCAAGCTCTTCACCTCCGGCAGCTTCCTCGACAACCGAGAAATAGCGAGCAGTACAAGACGAGCGATAGCTGTAATGGTGAATAAGCGACAGGAGATAAAGAAATTAATAGTAGAGACGAGACCGGAATTTGTAAACATGGATACACTGGCGGATTTGACCGGTATCGAGCATCTTGAACTCGCTATCGGGTTAGAAACCGCAGATGAGTTCATCAGAGCGAAATACATAAATAAAGGCTTCTCATTCGACGATTACAGAACCGCTGCGAAGACCGTGACTGAATGTGGAGCCACGGTAAAAACGTATCTTCTGCTCAAACCGCCTTTTGTATCAGAAAAAAGAGCGATAGAAGACGTTATAAAATCCGCATCGCTTGTCACTCCTTATAGCTCTACCATCTCGTTGAACCTCAGCAATGTACAAAAAGGTACCCGATTGGAATATTTATGGCGGAATAAGTATTACCGCCCTCCGTGGCTCTGGAGCGCGATGGAGGCGATAAAAGCGATAAAGAAAAGAGGGGATGTCGTGGTGATGTCCGACCCTGTGGGTGCGGGGCACGTTCGTGGACCGCATAATTGCGGCTCCTGCGATTCGGAGATAAAAGAAAGAATAAAGAAATTCAATGTGTCGCAGGACTTGAGCATCTTCGAGGGCATGGAATGCGAATGCAAGGATGTATGGCAGACACTGATAAGATTTGATGACGCCCTGTTCGGCTCTGAAATCGTGTAGAACGAGTGCATGGGGATATATCTCAGGCTTCACCTGGATACCCCATTTCCTGTTTCATCGCATCCCATCGGTCATCAGGGATTCTGAAGCGTATTTCGCGCTGACTCCTCTTCTTCGAGTCCAGGATGTCACCTGCATGCAGCACTACCAATACCATCAGCAGCACCGACCCGATTACAATCTGGGACTCTATCCATACATGACCGCTCATCAGAAAGAAGTAATTATCTATCGCCGCAACTATTCCACCAGTGGTAAAAACTGACAGGAAACCCGCACTCGTCCAGCCCAGGTCCTCCTCTTTATAGTATATCAATGGCAATGATAGGATCAAAGCCGCAGCAAGAACCTTGAACATGATGAACCCTATCGGTCCATACATGTAACGGATTTGCCTCAGTAGTGGATTACCCTCCACACCTATGCCGTACTTCCCCATCATGAGCACCGCAGTAAACCCATCGAGCAAGCCGAATGCTAAAACCCCCGTCACAAATAGTACCATGTGCAGTCGCCACCATTTAAACCCACATATTTCGCCTTTATTAATATCCCTCATGGTACAACTTATTTTAAAAAATGTTATTTAAAACAACCGGTATCACCTAAAACGATATCAGTATTATATAAAAAAAATAGCAGGTATTTCGATTTGATTTGCTATCTTCCTGCAAAAAATAATGAAGATCTTCATCTCGTCTTAATATTGATATGCTCCGTTATTGGTGTTAGCTAATAGCTTTACAGATACCCGGATACATCACCCATTATCCGTTCACAATAAAAGCACCTGAACTGGGGTGGGTTCTCGTGCACCGTTACGAATTTAGATATTATCGGCTCCCTTTCCGCATTGGATATGCAGTTAGGATTCGCACATCTTATAATGCCCTCTATTGACCTGGGAAGGTAAACCTTATGCTTTGCTGTTACTTTGGAATTACGAATTATATTTATCGTTGCGCTTGGTGCAATTAATGCGATTTTATCCACCTCTTCTGACTTTAGCTCCAAGTCTTCCACTTTCACTATGTCCTTCTTGCCCATCATCTTGCTCGGGACATTCATCACCACACTTAAAACCGCGTCTGTCTTTGTGGTTATCCCCAGTATTCGCAGCACGTTTAGTGCCTGTCCTGCGGTAATATGGTCAATGACCGTCCCGTTTGTGATTGGCACTACCTTTAATTCTTTCCCCATTAGTCCTGAATAAATAGTTCCTCAATAGAGATAAGGTTTTTTATTGAGTAAATACTGTGAGTGGGGCCACCGAGATTTGAACTCGGGACAACTCGGTCTTCAGCCGAGCGCTCTCCCAGTCTGAGCTACGGCCCCTCGTATATACATATACTATCTTATCCCTCTTCACAATTAATAAATAAATAAATAATCTCCTTTTCTATAGTTTCCTATAATGGAAGCAGAGATAAGGAAAGCGATAGATTTTGTAGTATCGAAAGATGCGCGATATGCCGATGTCCGCATAGAACAGGGTTACGCCACGGTTATCGAGCTAAGAGACGGCATCTTCCGGGAGATGAGTTATGGGATAGCTCATGGACTGGGTGTTAGAGTGCTGTATAATAACTCCTGGGGATTCTCCTCCTCGAATGATTTATCAAACTTGAAAGACGTGTTTGCTGATGCATTGAAGATAGGAAGAGCGCTATCGTTATCCGAGGCAAAGACAGAAGCCATAACAATCGCAGATGCACCTGCGAGAAGCGAACAGTTTCGGTTAAAGCCGAAGATAAACCCCGATGACGTCAGCATAGACGATAAAAAAGACTGCGTTAAAGCTGCTTATAAAGCGGCAAAAGAGCAGTCACCACATATAAAAAGCGTTTCTTGTCTCTATTTAGATGGCTATGAGGAGAGTATATATGCGAATTCCGAGGGCAGTTATATCGTGATGAAAACGCCCGCGGTTTTTATGCGTGTGCATGCGGTTGCGAAGAAGGGTGACGTTCTACAAGAGGGTAGAGAAAGTATAGGCGCAGTAGCAGGTTTTGAAGTCATAGAAGCCGAGAATCCCGCGGTTATGGGTGTGAAAGCAGCGGATAAGGCGCTCAGATTGCTTGACGCCGGGATGCCCCCTGCGGGTGAGTTACCGGTGATAATGGACCAGAAGCTCACGGGCGTGTTCATGCACGAAGCTCTTGGTCATGCCGCCGAAGCCGACCACGTGTTATACGGAGAATCAATACTGCGGGGGAAGTTGGGCACGGCAATCGCTTATGATGGTTTGACAGTTGCAGACGATCCGACCATTGAGAATTCGCATGGGTATTATAAATATGACGATGAAGGTATGCAATCCAGGCGAACTGAACTGATAAAAGATGGCGTTCTGGTATCTTATTTGCATACCCGTGAGACTGCGGGTAGATTAGGTGCAACACCGACATCGAATGCACGGGCTGCCGATTATTCGGAGATACCCCTGGTCAGGATGAGCAATACGGTCATTGAGGAAGGCAGCAGTAATTTTGAAGATATGCGAGAGGACATTTCGTTTGGTATCTATGCAAAAGGTATGCGCGGAGGTCAGGTAGATACGATACGGGGCGAATTTCAGTTCAGTGCAGAAGAGGCGTTCCTGATAGAAAAAGGCAGGCTTACTAAGCGTCTGAAAAACGTTTCGCTCTCCGGTAGTACCTTGGATGTATTGAAGAATATAGATGCGGTGGGTAATGATAAAACACGCGGCTCAATAGGTTTCTGTGGTAAAGATGGTCAGGAGGTACCTGTTTCGGAATATGCACCGCATGTACGTGTGAAGAAGATATTAGTGGGCGGTGCTTAATCTTTTTCCTTCACATAAATCATATCCCCTTCCTTAAGCTTGCTGAGGAATGAAAGAGTAGAAGAAGAGAACTCAGAGAAAGAAAGTACGAGGTTAGCACCGTCAAAAGTCTCAGCGGTAGGTCCGTATTTGTCGCTATCGTCCAGTCGGATGCCCATCAGTCCCCGGTTTGTCCTGGACATGTTCGTGACTCCGAAAGAGCCTTTTTTTACCTCGCCTTTGGGTAAGTTCTCGGGCACAAGTGTCCCTGCTTCTTCCTCACTGCCCTGAAACAGCACCAACATCCCGGGCATACAGAGATGCACCTTCAAATTACCTATCGGGCGGTGTATCAATCCAGTAAGCTTCTTGAAATACCAGACGGTCTTAGGCGCCTCTTCGTAAAACAACTCCACCGTGAAGACGCCTTTTGCATCCACTCCCACTGTCCTTACTGTCCCTCTATCTATAATCTCCATTGTTAATGCCGGCATCTGGTCCACGACTATTGCATCGTCACTTTTATTCCCTTCCCTTACCTCTTCGATGTCCGCCTGTGCAAAAAACGTTTCCGCTTCTTTTTGCGTCTTCCCTACTACCATCATCCACTTCGGCTCTGTTAGCGTGCGGATTGTATCCCCCTTCTGTGCGTAATCTATCAGTTCGCCTCCCTGCACTATCTCGCCAAACACATTGTGAGAAGGGTTGGGCAGTCTACTTTCCTTATATAAATATACTTTCCCTTTCTCCGCCCCTCTATTACGCGCGGAGAGGCGATGGTTCGACCTGTATTCTAAGCTCTCCACTGGCAGACTAAGCTGTTCTAAGGCTTTTGATGCCACATAAGTATGTGTTAAGTCATCCACACTAAAAGTGCCTTTGCTTGTTAGCGAGAAGAAGTGCTCACTCGACATCGGTGCCTCGCGAAAGAGCGCTATCTTTGCATACGTGAATATCTCCTGCCCCTCCTTTATCTCTATACTCAAATCGGTAGTGTCAAACCCCACTCGCTCCGCCTTTGTCACAATAGGCTGTATCCCCGCTATTCTTTCGCCCTCCTGTAAATCCACGATAATGCTCCTACCTCTTGTTAATCTACCAATCACAGCATCTTCGCCCGTACCATAAGCAGCTTCATGCTCTCGTTTGCTTATCATAAGGTACGTCTGACCCGGATCAAAGCCGCCGAACCCTAAGAATACATCCCACTTCTTGTAATGCTGCGCTCTTTTTACCACGGCTAAATTCGTGGCTAGCGGTCCAATAGCGGTTATATCCTCCGTATTCCATGCTACCGTACCACCGCCATTGTGGAACCTGTTATAATCCTTAAGAAATAAAGACAATGCGGCACTCTCTACTTCTGATTCTTTTCCTCTGACTATCTTTATCCTCGCTTCTCCCGCTTCGACCTCTATCGCAAACTCATTTTTCAACTCCAATTGCTCCTTCTCTGAAACAACCGCGGTTATACAACCCTGACGAAATTCACCGTTTAGTTCTTTTATAATATCCTCTAACCTCGTGCTTTTTACTTCTTGAACTTCGCCATTAAATTTGATTTTCATAATAACATCTTTAATATGAGTGTTTTAAAAGTTTTCCTTTTTATCCCAAAAGCAATAAGATTTTAGGGTATGGCTAAGAATATCAAAGGAGTAACAGAGCTCAGGCGAAGCAATGGAAGTAAAACTGCTAAGAGTAACAAAGAGGGGGGTGGATTTGGTCGCCGAGGCGGCGAGGATAAGCGGTGTCGCTTCGGCGCAAGGCGCCACCGAAATAGTTGAGCAAATCACGTATAACGACTATTCATCGGCACTTGAGCACATCTACTTCACATTTGATATTGCGAAGATAAGCGTTGCGTTGAGTCGTGAACTGTTAGAGCACCGGATAGCCAGCCATACCGCGAGGAGCACGAGGTACAAGGAAGAAAAAGGGTTTGACTACTATCTTCCACCAGAGTTAGTGCGAAGCGGTAACGCGGCGGGAATTTTTCACGATGCGATGAAAAGTGCCAATGACTCATACCTAAAACTGAGAGAACTCGGCGTTGCAAGAGAGGAAGCGAGATATGTCTTACCGATAGCATTGCACACGCATTATGTGGTAACGATGAATGTACGCAGTTTGATCAACTTCTTCATGCTCAGACTGTGTGTACGGGCGTCACCGGAAATGAGAACACTGGCAATGCATTTGTACAAGCTATGCCGGAAGGAATATCCGGAAATCTTCTTGAGAGTCTGGTGTCGTGGCTACACGCTGGGTGTATGTCCTGAGAATGAAGTCAGACCCAAAGACTGTCCATTCAGAAAGATATTACCGGAGAAGCGTGAAATAAGAGATAAATTTGAGGAACAAGCTAAGAATTTAATAGAGAAGGAGCTTGAGAGATTAATAGCAGATATAGCAGGATAATAATGATGATGATTCATCGTTGCTCTCTCTCCACCACCACCCACCGTCTTATCCTCTGAATACCCATCCCCCCACAAAATCACCTCATGCGGATTTCCGTGGCTTCTCCATACCACCGCTTTCCAGGAACCTTGCCATCCTTTCCAGCGCCTCTTTTATTTCATACTGTGACACCGCATAAGAACACCTTACAAAGCCCTCTCCTGAGGTACCAAATACGCCTCCGGGTATTACCACCACCTTCTCTTCAAAAAGCAGTCTTTTGACAAATTCTTCCGACGTGAGACCCGTTTTCGCAATAGACGGGAAGGTATAGAACGCACCTTTGGGCTCAAAACAACTCAACCCCATCTCCCGCAGCCCATGCACCATTAACCGCCTTCTCCTGTTGTATTCACTTACCATCTTCTCCATCTCGTCATTGCATTTCAGTGCTTCTAACGCTGCCATTTGTGCCGTAATCGGCGTACAAAGCATTATATATTGATGTATCTTCATCATCGCTTCTATTATCTCTTTGTTACCAGTAGCATATCCGATTCGCCATCCTGTCATTGCATACGCCTTCGAGAAGCCGTTCAGCAGTATTGTCCGCTCTTTCATACCATTGAGTGCGGAAAAGCAGGTATGCTTACCCCCGTAAGTTAGCTTGCCGTAGATTTCATCCGAAATCACGAGCAGGTCATATTCATTCGCCACGTCTGCTATCTCTTCCAGGTCTTTCTTAGACATCGTTGCACCCGTAGGGTTGTTCGGATAGTTCAAAACAACCGCTTTGGTCCTATCTGTTATTTTAGCCGTTATTGTATCTGCTCTCAGCTTGAATTCATCACCTACTTCTGTTTCTATGCTCACCGGGTTCCCGCCGGTGAATAGTGTGCACGGCTTGTAACTCACATAGGACGGCTCATGAATTATTACCTCATCGCCGGGATTGATTATTGCACGGAGCGCGAGGTCAAAAGCTTCACTTACGCCCGTGGTTATCAGTATCTCCCCTTCCGGGTCGTAATACACCGAATCTTCACTATAAATTTTATCTGAGAGCAGTTCCCGCAGCTCCAGCAGACCCCAATTGCTCGTATAAGACGTATAACCTTTTTCCAACGAGAATATGCACGCTTCCCTTATATTCCAGGGCGTTACGAAATCCGGCTCCCCAACACCCAGAGAAATCACGCCTTCCATACGCTCTGCAATGTCAAAGTATTCCCGTATACCCGAGCCCTTTATTTGCCTTACCCTATCTGCTATTGATGCCGCTCTCATGGTTATCAGAACAACAAATCTAACTATTCTACAACTCCTTTCTCATAATGTTACCGCTAATCTTTTCCCTTTCTCCTCCTCTGTGTATATTTCGCCATTCTCTTTATAAGTCTTAAGTAAAAAATGCGTCACCGTATTATGAACCTGCTCGAGCGGTGCTATCTTCTCAGCCACGAAATACGCTACTTCTCGCATCGTAGCACCCTCCGCGCGCACCAAAAGGTCATACTCGCCAGAAACCAGTCGCACAGACTTCACTTCTGAAAACCTGGAAATGCGTTCGGCAACGGAATCATAACCAGTGTTCCTCTCCGGACTGAGTTTCACCTCTATCATTGCTTGCACTGTTTCTATTCCCACCTTCTCGTAGTCTATAATTGCCTTATATTTTCGTATTATCCCCCTCTTCTCCAGGTCTGAAATAATGCCCTTCACTTCTTCCTCATCGAACCCCACCATCCTCGCTATCTCTATATTACTTGTTCTCGCATTTTCTTCCAATATCTCCAGTATCTCTTCTTCTTTCTGTTTCTCTTTCTGTTTCTCTTTCTCTATTCGTTCTTCGCTCATGTCCCTTCACTTTTAATAATCTCCACAGGGCAATATATAAGAGAACTATTAATTAATTGAGTAAGTAAGTAATATAAGTTAATGGGAGAAAAGGGATGGCAGTAGATGTTTCTGCACGTGAATACACCACGATAAAAGAGGCAGCGGGTCCTTTGATTGTAGTGGAAGGGGTAGAGGGCGTTTCGTATGGCGAGGTAGTGAAGATAGTTACGCCGAGTGGTGAAGAGAAGACCGGGCAGGTGTTAGAAGCGAGTAAGAGGCTTGCAGTTGTTCAGGTATTTGAGGGCACCGCTGGTATAGATACGTCAAAGACGCGGGTGCGATTTACAGGCGATATAATGAAGATAAGCCTATCACAGGATATGGTGGGTCGGTTCTTCGATGGTTTGGGCAGACCAATAGATGGTGGTCCGGAGGTGATACCAGAAGACCGGCTTCCGGTTATTGGTGCTGCGATAAATCCGACTGCGAGGGATTATCCGCGTGAGTTCATCCAGACTGGGATTTCCACGATTGATGGCATGAACACGCTTGTTAGAGGGCAGAAGTTGCCAATCTTCTCTGGCTCCGGGATGCCGCACAATGCGCTTGCCGCACAAATAGCGAGGCAGGCGAAGGTATTGACCACAGGAGAGCCGTTCTCCGTGGTGTTTGGTGCTATGGGGATCACACACGAAGAGGCATCATTTTTCATGCGTGACTTCGAACGTACGGGCGCCATTGAGCGTATAGTGGCATTTCTCAATCTCGCGGACGACCCAGCAATCGAGCGTGTGATAACACCGCGAATGGCATTGACCACGGCTGAGTTCCTGGCTTATGAATATGATATGCACATCCTCGTGATTCTTACGGATATGACGAACTACTGCGAGGCACTGCGGGAAATATCCGCGGCACGTGAGGAAGTACCGGGAAGAAGAGGTTATCCCGGATACATGTACACTGATTTATCCACACTGTACGAGCGTGCGGGGAGAATAAAGGGACGTAAGGGGACAATTACGCAAATACCCATCTTAAGTATGCCGGATGATGACATAACGCATCCTATACCCGACCTGACGGGGTATATCACGGAGGGTCAGTTTGTGCTCTCTCGCGACATGCATCGAAGGGGTATATATCCGCCGGTAGATGTATTGCCCTCGCTGTCCCGGTTGATGGATGAGGGAATAGGACCCGAAAGGACGCGAGAAGACCATGCAGGTGTATCCAACCAGCTTTATGCAGGTTATGCCGAAGGACGAGATATGCGCGACCTGGTGGCAGTAGTGGGCGAGGAGGCGTTGACATACCGGGACCGTAAATATCTGGAGTTCGCGGATAGGTTTGAGAAGCAGTTCGTGACACAGAGCAGAAGTGACGACCGGAGTATAGAAGATACGTTAAGAATCGGTTGGGATTTGCTGGCTACCTTGCCGGAAGGTGAGCTGAAACGGATAGATGAGTACATAATAAAGAAATATCATCCGAAATACAGGGCGTAGCTAATTATCCCGGAATGAACAATCCGGCAGTGCAGAAGAGCATGGTCAACGCATACATCGCCAGCACCGCTTGCTTCTCTGTCATCGGGAAGTAGTATGGGAGCACCCACTTCAAAGTCAACCGATTCGGGACTTCCAACGTGCCGTCTGCACGAACTCGTCCAAATTTCACTTTCCGCCATCGCCAGTCATCCGGGTGAAGCCCGTGCATCAGCCGCCAGTAGGCATACACCAGGAAATTGACCGTGTGCGGTATTAACATGACGAATCCAGCAACTAAAAAGCCTGATACTACTATTGTAGCACCAATAGCGGCACCTATGGCTAAAGAGCCGGTGTTGCCCCAGAATATTCGGGCGGGATACCAGTTGAACCAGAGAAATCCCAGCGTGGCACCGAGTAGAGAACTCAGCAAAAGAACGCCGCCATTACTACCACTACCAGCCATTATAGATTTAAGCAGCAGAAATGCAATTACAATCGCCGATAGTCCGGGAGCCAGCCCATTAAATCCTGAGTGCATGTTCACCAAGTTTGCAGTCACCAGTACGTATAACGGAATAATCATTAATAGGTAGAACACTCTGAAGTCTATGTGCCCTATGAACGGGATCATGACCTCCGTGGATGTTATCTCGAAGATCAAGCGATAAGAGAAGAAGAAAAGAAGTAATATCTTCACGGGCCTGCCGACATCTAAGAAATCATCCACTATGCCAAATACGCCAAATAACCCTGCAACAATTAATATCCCCCAATCTGCATCAGTCAGATGGATAGGCATTGAAATATGAGCCGGCAGATGTGCTAACAGCGTTACTATCCCGAAGATGAAGAAGACCACGCCAATAATCAGAACTCCACCTCTTGTGGGTACTGCCCGTAAATCACGCTTGTAGCGGTCCACAGTTACAACGCCCTTCTTCTTTAATCTCTGTATCATGTACGGTAACGTTGCCATAGCCACTATGAAGGACGCCAGGATCATGACTGCTATTAATACTATCCCTTGTGTCTGCATAGTCATACCTATCCACGTTTATCTTATACTTTATTTCTGCATCAGCTTTTTTAGGGTATAGAAGCTGTTCCCCAACTCATTATCAACAGTGACACTTAAAGTTAAGTATTGCGTGAACACGTAAAAAGTTCCCTACTTTAGATACCGAATTAGCTACTAACATCCGAATCGTACCGATGACCGGCACATTCCTCTCCAATTTACCCCATATCACCTTCAGATTGTGCGCTGTACACTGGTGATTGTCCT
>JBAQFZ010000035.1:0-3992 GCA_049287525.1 Halobacteriota archaeon
ATAGGACTCATTCCTATTTATTGCGGTGTACGACGGAGTAATTGTATGGGTGTGTTGCTTCTGCCGATAATCGTGATGCTGTGGCAAGTATACTGAATTTAAGTATCCTCTTCAAATTAAAGGGTAACGCGAAAAATGCAATCAATTATAGTTAATCGGCTACGATGCTGTCATTATTGACAGGTGTCAAGCAGAAACAATACCTGAAATTTTATATATAGCCTATTTCGATTAGAATGCATACCGGGAATCGGCTGCTATTGCTGCATATCATCAGCAAACAGATTTGCCGGTCGTAGAAGTCCTTTTGAGTGATGGCACGTCCCAGTTTAGGCTGCTTACCCGTGAGCAGGCGCTTTGCTGGGTTCACGATGGACGGACCTACAAGAAGTTGCATCCTGTGGTTCCAATGCATAGTGAAAAGCTCGAAATGTTTCGGGGTCTTTACCGGGACTATTATCGAAAACTCGCACAGTTCAAGGAAAATCCGATTCAGGAGGAGATGGAGGCTCTATCTGCGGAATTCGATGGTTTGTTCTCCGCGAAAACAGGATATCTGGCTCTGGATGAACGGATTGCGAAGACCAGAGATAAAAACTCGGAGCTCTTAATGGTGTTGAAATACCCTGAACTGCCCTTACCTAATAACGATGCGGAATTGGGTGCATCAGGTGTGTGGGCGCGGTATACAGGATATATCGCGTAGTGCAGTAGGATATTGCAAATGTGTATATGAATGGGCAGTTTGTTAATCTGACAATGTCAAGTTACTATCTCCCTCGCAATGCCTTCGAGTCCCAGAAACTCGCCCTTGTACTTGAGCGCCCTGGTATTGAGCTCAACAGGAATTCTATCTCCTTCTTTCGTGACCACCACTATCTCATACCTGTCAACCGCTTCTCCGGTCAGCCTCTTCTTGAAGTTCTCGATGGTGAACTCCCTGAACTCCGGAGCAATCACCTTGACGAAATTACTGCCCACCAACTCCTCTCTGGAGTACCCAAGCATCTCCATGCCTTTTTTATTCATGAAGGTGAACCTACCTCCCTGGTCTATCGTGAAGATTCCGTCACTCGCGTTCTCTATGAGCGCCCGGTAGTCCTCTTCTACCTTTTGTAGTACCACGCCTCTTCTGTGATACCCACGGTAAACAACCCAGCCGATGGCGATAAGCAGTAGAGCAATAAACCCCAGAGGCAACGTGACAATGAGCCTCATACGTTCCATCGTTATTAGATCCTTCGTCTCGAGTAGGAAGAAGGGAAGAACTGCGGCTATTACTAAACTGAGTTCAATTGCTATAATTATCAGCCCAACAGCCGGGTCAGAGTAGCTCATGAGACCTTGACCACCTAACAGACCTTGACGGCTTTCCTGAGCAAGGATAGCATTACATTTCTTGCAGAATACAGCAGTATCCTCATTCTCCGCTCCTCCCTGTACCGGGCGATATAATGAATGCTGTAATCAATCCCCAAACCGAGCAATAGTGTAGCTAACATAATAGTCAGAGGTGTCGAAGGGATTTGAAGAATGTCCATAGCACCCGTGGCGAAGAGAATGGCAATGAGGACAGGTAAAAGCGCAAGTATTAAGCCCATAAAACTCCTCAGAGCGATAAAAAGCAGGATTATTACGAGCATAAAACTCACCATGGTTACCTTGACCTGGTCTTTCCCCATGATACTTTCCATCTGCGAAGCAACTACACCCAGACCTGCCTGAACAAAGACTGCGTCACCCGGCGTCTCCACGTAATCCAGAACGTCATCAATCTCCCTTACTATACCTTCATCAACCCCTTTATCCATCTTTATTATCATCAGCCCCTCGGTATAATCACTGGTGACGAATTGCCGTCTCAGATCAAAGGGCAGAGCCTCGATTTTACGTTCTATGCCCTTTTTTCCACCTGGCAGAGGATTGAGCAAACCAGCAATGCACGAGACCTCGACCACGTGCGGCACACTCATAACACCATCCTCGACATCGGTCATTGCCCTCATAACTTCTGGAGTCCTGATGTCGTCCGCCTGAACCAGAATCATGGTGTAATAGTATTCTCCAAACTCTTCTTCTACGATCTTATTCGCTTTCACCTCGGGCATTTCCTGCGGCAGCCACATGTCCTCCTCTGTCGTGGTCTCTATCTGAGACATACCGTAGAAGACCGGAACAAGAGCCACGGCGAAGAAAAAGATAACCGCAACCGTTTTTTTCACCGAAAAATCTGAAAGTTTCGCCATCGTAGCAGGTAGAAAACCCCTTAGTCCGAGAGCATTTGAGATTTTAGATATATCCAGTGTCTTAACACCAATTTTGGACTCGAGGATGAGGAATGAAGGCAGAAATAATATGACTGACAGGGCAGAGAAGGATATTGCGATAAGGGACATCAAACCGTACTCCGCGACCATTCTTAATCCTGCCACCGCCATGGATGAGAAGGCAGCCATTGTTGTCAGGCTTGTAAATACTGTATTCCTGCCTATCCTGGCGACTGCGATATTCAACGCATTTTCATTTCCCTTACCCAGCTCCTCATGGTATCTCTGAACGAGATGGATGCTGTAATCCACTCCCAGACCCAGGGTGACGGCGCCGAACATGACAGTCAAAAAGTTCGACGGAATGTTTATGAAGTGCATGGTTCCAAAGGCGGCAAGGACAGCGACGAGGATCGGGATCATGATAAAACCTGCAGTGACAGGATTCCTGAAAACGAAGAAAAGGACTACCGCGATGGTTACTGCACTGACGATTATAGAGTTCAAAAAGCCCATCTTCACCGCCTGGTCCCAGGCATAATAAAGGGTCAAGCCCCCGGTGACGATTACCTCTGTTCCCTTTGCTCTATCTACCTTTGCCACCGTCTTCTGAAAGGTCTCTATCAGTTGGGCTCGATCCGGCACCTCGGCAGAATCTAATTCAATAGTGACAACCGAGTACTGAAGCTCCCTGCTCACGTATTTGGAGATTTCCGTGGGGGATTTGCCCATGATCTCATCTCGCGATTCTCCAAGGTCTAAGACGCTGGAAACCCTGAAAACGCCGGGGACTATTGAGACGGCATCCACTATCTCAGCCGTCATCTCCAGTACGTCTTCTTCTAAGACATCCCTGGCGAGAACACGGTCCGCTTCGATAAGGATCTCTACCATGTCAACACCCATGAAATCACTCTCAACTATTCGAGCTTCGGTCATTCCTGGCGTATCAGGGTAGAAGAAGCCATAAAAGTCAGTGCTGATCTCGGTCTTCGTTGCCTCTTGAAGCGAGACCATTGCAATAACGAGCGCTAAAACTATTATGAACGGGTAAAGCTTCTTTGAAACATTGGCATAGAAACTGAGTGCCTCCTCGATCATCTACGCGTCCTCCATACCATAGCCAATAAGCAATAACGCTTTGATATTTCTGCACCGAGGTTAAGGATTCTTTGATTCATTCATTCATTCATTCGTTCTTTCTTTTCTTCTTCTTAAAATAGATAAAAGCACCTATTATGACGGCTATCAAAAGACCAGCACCTGCAATAGGGATGATTCCGGGATTCAAGCCTTCACCCGTTCTTTCCCTTGATACCACAACCAGACGGAAGGATTTGATTGTCTCGAGCCGTTCATCGCCGTCTGCCCAGATGATCTTTATATCGGTCTCGTAGTTATCAGGGATGGTATCACGGTCCGCTTCAAGCTCAAAGGTGGCTATCTTCTTCTCACCAACCGGGATATCCCCGAGATAATCTGTCTTTGCACCAGTAAAGTATGACTTTGTCTTTAAAATGGCTTTTACCGATTCTGCATCTTTATATGATTTATAACCTGACTTTCTGCGTTGTATAGGCTACAGCCCTAAAAGAGCACATCCGCAAACCCCAACTTTTCAATAATCTCCTTTTGCTCTTTGGTGAGAACAGAAATTTTATCACGCAATTCTCCCCCAAAATCAAGAGTAGTTCTTCGTATTCTACCCAGTTCATCCAGACTATC